>NZ_JALXKT010000009.1:0-74418 GCF_025144775.1 Brachybacterium sp. p3-SID957
TAGTCTCCCTGCCCGCGACCGCGGGCAACAGGACGACTCTCATAACGACTGGACCTACGAAACGGGGTCAGCCCATCATGACCAACTACAGCTAGTTCGCGCCGGAGCCTGCGGTTCTCCTCCTCGAGCGATCTTTCTGGGCCGGCTGGTTCGGTGGGGCCATAACGGTTGCACCAGATGCGCAGAGTCTCGGTGCCGACGCCGAGCTAGGGTGCGACGGCGCGGATCGATGCTGCTCGGGGACCTCCCTCGCGGGCCTGACGGTCGTAGACCATGCGCACGGCACGGTCACACAGCTCAGGACTGAACTTCTTGGGCATGCTCCGATTCTCCTTGCTGGGGCTCGGAACGGAACCCAGGGCGCTTCAGTAGAACCGCACTCGTCTGTCGCACCGCGGCACTACCGTGGCCGACACGAGCCGACGAAGGAAGGACCCGCTGATGGCAAGTCCCGCGACGATCGCGTCAGCCCCGCGCCCGGAACCCATCGATCGACCGCGGTCACCCCACCTCGATTACGAGTCGTTCTGGACCACAGAGGAGCCGCCGGGGTGGATGGCGCGAGCACTCGATCAAGCCGCGAGCTGGCTGCGAGGTTCATCGCTCGGACTGGATCTCGACCTCACCACCGACGGCGACGTGCGCAGCCCCGACGGCTCGAAGCGGGCCCAGGTGCTTCATCGCGTCGCGGGTCGCCAGCGGGGTACACGGCTACGGGTCCGGAACACCAACAGCAGAGCCACCTACATCATCACCGTCCTGGCCATGGAGAACTCTCACGGTGGGTGGCTCCAGCTCACGGGCACCTCCACGGATCGCTATGCCCTGGTCGAGAAGCCTCGCGTGGCCGACCTCATCCTTGACGTCGTCGATTTCGCCGACGTCACTCCGCTCCGATCCCAGGCAACCTACACCCCCGCCGACGGCCTCGATGAGCTCGAGGCGCTGATCGGGTCACCAGAACGCCGACTTCCGGTGATCGTCGCTGCTCCTCTCGATGGCGTGTCCTTCGATCGCTGGAACGACCTGCTGAACCAGTGGACGAGGAAAACCGTCGGCATCGCCCATGTCGCCTCCCTGGCACCGCCGGCTGCGGGCGAGTTCAGACGACGGCACGGCACGCTGGCGGTTCCCTCGGGCACCCTTCGAACGTACCCAGTCGGGGCGGACCTCGACGACCCCGTGACAGCGGCGACCTCCCGCTGGCTCAGCCACGAAAGCCTGGCCGGCGACGACAAGGCTGTCGCGAAAACGATCGAACGCTTCGTACGACAGCACGCGGCATCGCAGCCGGCGTTCCTCCCCGCAGAAGCCCGGGACTGGGCCCGAGCCTTCGATCGCATCGCGGCCGGCAAGCTGCGAGATGCCGCAACTCCCCCGTCCCGACCATTCACCGAGCGCCGCGAACACCTGGCCCAGCTTCGCCAGGAACGCCACAGCGCACAGCCCCTACCCGAGGCGCCGCCCGCGGACGTCGCACCTCCGCCGGTCGAGTCCGCCGCAGAGCCATCGGCGCCGTCGCACGAGGTCGAATGCCTGCGGCAAGAGCTCGCGATCGCCCAGGCCGCGGCCGACAGAGCGACACTGAGGCTGCACGAGGTGCAGGAGAGCCTCATGCTGGACGATCTCACCGACGAGAGCCTCAATCAACTGCTCGATCTGGCGACACGTGACGTCCCAGAGCAGAGCGCGATCGACGCCCTGATCGAGTCCAATGACGCTCTACAGTTGAGGGCGGAAACATTGGACGAAGAGCTCCTGGAGGAGCGATCGGAGAAGGCGGAAGCGCAAAAGCGGCTACGCCAGCTCGAAAACGATCACAGCAGGGTTCTGCGGGAGATGGAATACCTGCGCTCGAAAGTTCTGCAGAGTGACCCGGAGGCGGCCTATGCCTTCGTCGATCAGGGCGCTCCCCAGAACCCGCTCGGCCAGTGCCCCGCGACGTGGGAGCATCTCGCAGAGAACAAAGAGCTCCAGACGCGAGGCATCATCCTCACGGCCCCCAAGAAGAAGATCGCCCAGCTCGAGACAATCGATGCTGACGGCTCCGCGCTGATCGCAGCGTGGGACGCCCTCGGCACCCTGGTCGCGTACCGAGACGCCACAAGGTCCGGGGCCTGGGACGGGGACGTTCACGAGTACTGCGAGTCTGCCCCGGTAGACCAGTTCCATGTCCCTCCGAACAAACACTCCCGCGGCGAGACAGGCGCCACGAAGGAGAACTCGAGGTACAAGAAGGAGCGACTCCTCCCGGTGCCCGAGTCAGTGGACAAGAGTGGGGCCGCGTACATGTGGGCGCATTTCAAGCCGCATACCTGGACTTACGACAAGCGGTTGCGGATCCACTACCTCGATCAAGTCTCCAAAGACGGAAATCTGTACGTCGGGCACATCGGCGAGCACCTGCCCTCAGCATCCACGGAGAAGGTTCGTCGCTGATTGAGCAAGGTTGTCGCTATGGCAGGTCGACTGTCAGATACTGCCGACATACTCAACGACGAGGCTCACGAGAGAGGACCAGCTCCATGGGATCGATGCGCCGGGGCACCGCGGAGTCCATCGATGCCGACCTCCTGCAGGCGTTGCAGGCATACAGCGCCGAGTACGTGCAACGCGCCGATCGAGGTGTGGTCGGCGATGTCTCCGACGCCGATGCTGCGCGCGATGCCATGGCACTGCAGGACACGCTGCATGGGCGGGCACCGTCCGTCCCGGCCGTTGCGCCGCGGCGCGAGACAGTGAAGGTCGCGCCGCGGCCGGCGTCGACGAAGGCTGCGAAGACACAGCGCTCACATGAAGCGATAGAACCGACTCATCGTCGTTCCTCGGCACCCGCCCGGAAGGTCCCGACGAGGTCGGCTCCCGTGCCGGCTACTCCTAGGGCGACGCCACCGAAGCGCACCCTCCCACCTCATCAACAGTCGTCGGCGACCTCGAGCATTCGGGCCACGGTGCCCGCTCCGGCCCAGCAGAAGGCGCTGGCACCGTCGCGACCCTCGCCCCCGGCAGATGCCCTCCCTGGAACCGCGGGCCTGCCAGCCCTTCTCCGCCGCCCGCCGAAGACCGTGCTCGCGGAGGCCCGGTTGATGAATGCCGTCGAGCGTCAGCGCCTGATCGCGGCCGCCCGGGCCGCGCTCAGCGCCATACACAAGGGGGCATTCCCCTCTTCCGTCGCAGGACCAGCGGGGGATCGAGCTCACCAGATCATCAACGGGGTCGAGAAGATGCAGATGACACCGCTTCCCCGGAAGCCATCCTCCGCAGGCTCGAAGAAGCGCCGTAGGAAGCGGGCATCTGCATCGCGCGGGTCGGCGATGTCCGGCGCGAGCCTCGCCCCTGAGGGGCGCCGAGAATTGGAGAAGGCGGATCAGCTCGCCGCCGACGAGGCGAAGAAGCAGTCCACCCGAGCGACGGAGGGCCTTCCGCTGGCACCCCGGGATCATCTGCTCCGCGGGTACGGTGTCCCCGTCTCCGGAGGGCTCCCAAGCTTGGGCCGTCGCTCGTGATCGAGCGCCCTGGCAATTCACCTATCCCCCGAAGAGAGGACTCTTCCTGATGCAAGGCAACATGGTGGCGGTCTGGAAGGCCTTCGACGGCCAGAGCAAGCGGCTCGTCATCCCCGTCTACCAGCGCAACTACGACTGGGCAGAGGCCCAATGCGAGCGCCTCGTCGACGATCTCGAGGAGATCATCACCGAGAACCGACGGAAGCACTTCTTCGGCGCGATCGTCGGCCGCAACGAGGATTCCTTCACGTGGGTGGTGATCGACGGCCAGCAGCGCCTCACCACCATCAGCCTGCTGATTCTCGCTCTCGTCCACGCCGCGCGCCTTCGCGAGATCGCACTGGAGGATGCAGAGCTCCCCGGCAAGCTGGAGAACAACTACCTCCGGCTCGACGGCGGTGGTGACGGCTCTCGACCGAAGGTCAAGCTCAAGCCGGTCAAGGACGATGCCGAGGCGTACGTCCGACTGTTCGAAGGCCCGAAGCACCTGCTCGAGACCTCCAACGTCACCGCGAACTACCACTACTTCCGCAAGCGGCTCGCGGCGACAGGTCTCTCCGCCGATCAGATCTGGACCGCGATCCAGCGACTCGAGGTGATGCACCTGGACCTCGAGGACCACGACGAGCCCCAGCGGATCTTCGAGACCCTGAACTCCACCGGACTCGCCCTCGCAGAAGCGGACAAGATCCGCAACTTCGTGCTGATGGACCTACCGACCTCGACGCAGAACCAGCTCTACGAGCGCCAGTGGAATCCCATGGAGAAGAACGTCGAGTTCAAGTCCGACTGGTTCATCCGCTGGTACCTCGTGACCGTCACCTCCAAGACTCCCAACCAGGACGAGGTCTACGAGGCCTTCAAGCGATTCGCGCGCTCTTCCTCCCGTCCAGTGCACGAGATTCTCGAGGAGATGCGGGAGTACTCGGAGCTCGCCCGACAGATCACCCACGCGTCGACGGGGACCCCTGCGCTCGACAGGGCGCTGAAGAGGTACCAGCCGCTCCACAGCGACGTCATCCTGCCGTTCCTCATGTCGGTCCTGCGTGACCACAAGGAGGACAAGGTGCCGCTCACCGACATGATCCGGATCATCGAGATCCTCGAGTCCTATCTCCTGCGCCGAACGGTGTGCGGCATGTGGGCGAATGCGCTCAACAAGATCTTCGCGACCGCATACTCCGACCTGCTGCGGCAGCGGACCGATGCCCAACCGTATTCGGAAATCCTGATTTACCTGCTGCGCCGACGAGACGACTCGTCAGGACGATTCCCGGACGATGAGGAGTTCCGCGAGGAGCTGCTGACCCGGAACCTCTACCGGCTCCGCAGTGACAACCGCACCTATTTCTTCGACAGCCTGGAGAACCTCTCCTCCAAGGACACCCGCGACATCGCATCGCGGCTCGAGAGCGGTGACCTGTCGATCGAGCACATCATGCCTCAGACTCTCACCGCCGCCTGGCGTGACGAGCTCGGGGAGAACGCCGAGGAGGACCACGCCACGTGGCTCAACCGCCTCGGCAACCTCACGGTCACCGCCTACAACAGCTCGTACTCCAACTCCTCGTTCACGACGAAACTCCAGGCTGAGAACGGGCTCGCCGAGTCACCGTACCGCTTGAACGCCTACATCAAGGAGCAGACGACCTGGGGGCCCGAGCAGATCGAGGAACGCACACGGCGTCTGGCAGACGATGCCGTGGCTCACTGGCCCTATGCGGAGACCGACTTCGCACCTCCCGCGGTCGTTCTCCCCGAGGTGCCGATGGGCGCCGAGGGCTCCTTCCGGAACCGCAGCATCGTGGCCTACGAGTACGGAGACGTGACGGCGACGGTGGGCACGTGGGCCGAGGCGCTCCCCGGCATCGTCGGCGCGATCGCGCGTGAGCACCGCAGCCGCGTGATCGCTGCGGCCGAGGACAACCCCATGCTCTCCACCGAGGACGCACATGTGGACGAGACGGCGCCGGGATGGGTTCGTGTCGAGCCTGGCCTCGCCGTGCTCATCGCCTCGTCGACCAACGCCAAGATTCGTGGATTGCGGCAGCTCTTCCTGAAGCTCGATCTGGATCCGGAGGATCTCGTGTTCCGCCTGCGCCCAGCGAAGGGAGATGACGGAGCGGGGACCGGCTCTGAGAACAGCAGTGAAGACGCCGTCGATTCGCCCTACGCGCCCCTGCTCAAGTTCGGGCCCCGATTCGGCGAACTGGCCGGTACCGCGGCCACTCTCGACAGCACCGCCGAGCTGCGCCAAGAGTTCCGCATCGCGGCGACGCCGTTCGCCGTCGCAGACGCCAAGGCCGCGCTCGGTAGCAAGCGGCTCGGCGACCTCACTGCAGACGTTCTTACGACTTCCTCGGTCGAGTCGGTGCTTGCGGCCATCCAGCTCACGCTCCAGGCCGAGGATCTCTTCGACGACGCAGCGCTGCACGCGGCGATCCTCGACGGACGAGCGACGGCGTGGGTCGCGCGACTTCGGGCGGCGTGAGCCTCGGCTAGGAAAGGATTCACCATGTCTCCCCTCGACCAACCAGTTCCGTCGATAGTTGAACTCCCTACCATCGCCCCCGAACTGGTGACCGCATTGGTGCCATCCCTCTCGCGAAGCCTTGCCGAGCAGTTCAACGTGTTCCGCGTAATGCACCATGGCACCCACGAGAAGCAGCTTTCGAACGTCTTCGCGTGGCTGCTCGATCCCGAGGGAACCCACGAGCTCGGGAATGCGATGCAGGGACTGTTCCTCGACCTCATCAATGAGCATCTCCCCGCCGAGGACCATCTTCCGAGGTTCGGCTACGGGGTCGCCCAGGAGGTGGTCACCCCAGGACATGAGGGCCTCCCGAACCCCGAATCCGCTGATATCGCCGACATCCTGCTGTCCTCTCCGGGTGCGGCGGTCGTCGTCGAGAACTACGGCACGTCCGACGGCCATGGCCACAGTTATCACCGCTACCTTGCACTCGGCGCAACAGGAGGTCGAGACGCCGTGGTGGTGCTGCTCTGCCAGCGCCATGAACCACACCTTCAGGGAGACGGCTGGGAGCAGGCCGTCGTCATCACCTATACCGAGCTGCTGACCGCTGTCAGAGCTCGCGTCACCGCCGACAGGAACTGGACGAGAAGTCATCCTGACCAGTACTTCTTTATCCGTCAGCTGTTCGAACACTTCGTGGAGGGGCCTGCATCAATGAACACAGAGGACACTCTCGCCTTCCTCACCGCTATGTGCGAGACGGGTGAGTCCGCGCGGTATGGCCATCGCCCTCGCGACCGCGTCGCGGAGGATTTCGGTGATCTCATCGCCGCCCAAGCCAAGCGTCAACTCGAAGAGAGCCGAGCCCTGTTAGCTGCGGTGAAGCGCCGTCTGCGCGAGTACGGGACTGCAGTGCTTGCCGAGCAGGTCAATAAGTGCCTCACCTCTGGGCCGATCGAGAAGGTCGTCACCCGTTTCGTCGGGCAATGGGAGTGGTGTGTCGAGCTCCAACGTGGCGACGATGCGCCGACCGTCTTTCTGGAGTTCGGTCCGACCGCGGTGGTCGAGCAGGAGCGAGTGCCGCGGAAGATCGACAACCCTGACTTCTCGAAAGTGTTCGTCACACTGCAGGACAAGAGCACAGGTGGGATCTCCCTCCTCACGCAGACAGACGTGAGCCTTTCCGATGTGCTGGACGGGCTCCCGGTAGACGATGTCCGCCTTCGGAACGCGGTCTTGGCGACAATGTCGGCATAGCGACCACGTCGCGGCAAGAACCTAGCGGGCCCTGCGTGGTATCCCATCGAACTCTTCAACCTCGGAGCAAACAGAGTGAACACCGCCCGCCGCCAGCGCCGCTGGGAAGTCGACAATGCCGTCGCACCCAGCGTGTACTTCGGCCTCGACCGGAAGCTCTGCGGGATCTATACCCTGGAGTTCGCCGCCGGTGAGCGCTACGTCGGGCAGACCGTCGACCTGGCCTCGCGGCTCGCCGCGCACCGCCGGCGCTGGGACGACATTATCGCCGTCTCCTTCATCGAATGCGCACCGGAGGAGCTGAACACCCTCGAGCGCACGATGATCACCGACGCGGAGCGGTCGTTCGTCGTGCGGAACCGGGCGTTCACCAACATGCCCGGCGGCGATGCGGAGCTCGACCTCGTTGTCGACGTGCAGGAGCAGGCGGAGTGGCTCTCGGGCGCCCAACCCGCCTATCCGCTGGATGCCCGGACGCTCGCGGCCGAGCGTCGGCAGCACACCCGGCCGAAGTTCGAGCAGCTCGCCGCGCTCGATCACTATCCCGAGGTACTCTCCGACCTCGCCACGTACATCCACGCCGTCATCCCCTGGCCCTCGACGACCGGCGGCCTGTACTGGGGCGTCTCCGCGATGCCCGGGACGGCGCGGACGAAGGAGCGTAGGCGGCTTTTCACGGTCAATGCGCACAACGTGGAGCTGCTGTACATGAACCATTTCAGCGACGACGGCGCGACGCAGTCGTGGCTGAATGTCGACAAGAAGAAGCTCTCGCGGGCCGACCGCCGGGAGCTCTACATCTCCGAGACGTCGTACCGGTCGTACCCGGACGCTGTATCGATCTACGTGCCGCTCGGTGCGATGGGAGAGCTGTACGAGATGCCGACGGTCCTCGCCGCCGCCCGCTCCATGGCGCTCGGGCTCATGCGACGCGGCCCGTCGAACTTCGCGAAGTTCCACTCCGACGACCTGTTGGACGACGTGCTGCTGCAGCGGAGCTCGTCGGACGCGGGCTGATCGCCGCAGTCGGCACCGATCAGCTCGTCCGCGCCGCCTTGAGCTCGGCCGACCACCGCTCCGCCGCCGCTCGGTGCGCCTCGAGATCACGGGACTTGACCACGGCACCTTCGATGCCGGCATGAGATGCCGGGATGGGGAGACCTCCCCATCGCGCAGCCCCGCCTTGTCCTCCTATCGTGGGCCTGTATTCGACAGCCACAGGCCGGAGGCGACGAACTATGGCACCTTTCTGGGGCGCCCCGACGGACCAGCTGCGAGAGACGGGGACCTTGTTCTCGACGCACGCGCTCGGTCTCGAAGAGCTGTTCATCGCGCTGGACGGCATCGTCCTGAACCGCTCGCACTGGTCAGGACCCGACGCGGACTCCTTCCGCACCCACTACTCCGCGACGGTGCGCCCGTCGGTGGACGAGCTCTCCTCCTCGCTCCGCGAACGGTCGGCGCTCCTCGCCGATGAGGCGGATCAGCAGGATCAGGCGTCTGCTCCGGACGGTATCGGGGCAGCATCGATCTCCACGGCCGCTGCTGCCGCGATCGCAACCTCCACCGGGGTACTTGACGCGCTCCAAACAGACGGCCTGATGTCGTCGAACGCCCTCGGCTACTGGGACAACCGCGGGGATGAGCGCAGCGGTCGCCGGGGAGAGGGACGTGAGAACACCCCGCGCAACGACGGCGATGAGTCCTATGACCCGGACGAAGAGAACCCGAATGCTCAGTACGAGACGCCCGGTCCTGCCGAGACTCCGAAGGGCGAGAACGGGCTCGGAGAAGGCGTGCCGGGCACTGACGCCGACTCTCCCGAGCCGCCGGCGTGGACCCCACCCGCAGACGGTGCCGGCGAGCACAACTCCGAGTTCGCCGGCCCTGTCGACCACTCAGTGCATTCGCTTGCCCGCGAGGGAGCGGATCTGAAGCGCGAGGACTGGCCCAACGCCGCCGAGCATCTGGACCACTTCCTCGACAACACCGGCGAGGACTACGACGCCGACGTGGACGACCTGATCGCCGATCAGCCGGCGTTCGCGCAGAAGGCGGAGGAGGCGCGCCACCAGGCGGGGCATGATGCGGTCGCGCAAGCCCGGGCCGACGGCGTGACGGGACCGGTGACCTACCCCTTGAGCACCCCGTGGGGCGACCATACAGCGGACGGTGACTGGTACTACGCCTCCGGGAGCTTCACCTACAACCAGACCGGCACAGTCACTGCCTACCCTCCGGACGCTGAACATTCGGAATGGCGCTACGAGGTCGACACGCAGGTCAACTTCCGCGATCGATACAACTGGGACGGCGGCAAGTCGACCCAGATCGGCCCGTTCACGGTCACCGATGAGAGCCTTGCGGCGATGCACCGTGCCGGCATAGCACGCGAGTACAACCTCCTCGGCGAGTCCTCCTCCCAGCACACCGAGGGAAGCGTCCCGTGAGCCGGCGCCGCTTCCTGCACCTCACCGCCGTCACTGCTGCAGGTGCCCTCCTGAGCTCCTGCGGCCCCGTTTCGAAGGAGAACACCCCGATGGGCGCCGACGAGATCCTCTCCGCCGCCGGATTCAGCGCACCGACATTGGAGACGGCCGTGACGGACGGAATGCTGGAGGATGGCGAGGAGTGGAGCAAGGTCGTCACCTTCTCCGGTCCGAGCGAGGAGGTCGAGGCCTGGATCGCCGAGAACTTCGACAGCGGAATCCAATCCGAGGCCTACAAGGACGACATGGCCACGGCGGTCGAGCGGCTCGGCACCGGCGTACAGAAACAGGGCGACAGGTTGACCGAGGGCGTCGAAGGCAGCGTGGCGTTCCTCGTGGTGGTCGGACAAGGCGAGAACCCTGAGGTGCACGTGGCGGTGCGGCGCACGGGGCGCTGAGCGCCGCACCGCCCCGTCCGATGTCGGGAACAGGTCTACGGTGGGGAACGCACACCGTCCCCGCGCCCCAGGAGTCACCCGCTCATGCCCTGCACCACCCTCCTCGTCGGCCGCCGTGCGAGCGCCGACGGCTCCCCGCTGGTCGCCCGCACCGAGGACTCCTCGGCCGGCAGCTTCGATCCGAAGCGCGCCGTGGTGGTGCGTCCCGAGGACCAGCCGCGCAGCTACACCTCCGTTCTCGGCGGGCGCACGATCGAGCTGCCCGAGAACCCGCTGCGCTACACCGCGATCCCGAACGCCCTGCCGGATGAGGGGATCTGGGGCTGCGCCGGGATCAACGCGGCGAACGTCGCGATGAGCGCGACCGAGACGATCACCTCCAACCCGCGCGTGCTCGCCGCGGATCCGCTGGTCGAGCGCGACGGAGAGACCCCGGGTGGCTTCGGCGAGGAGGACTTCGTGACCCTCGTGCTGCCCTACATCCGCTCGGCCCGCGAGGGCGTCGAGCGGCTCGGGGCGCTGCTGACGGAGCACGGCACCTACGAGATGAACGGGATCGCGTTCAGCGACGCCGAGGACATCTGGTGGCTGGAGACCGTGGGCGGGCACCACTGGATCGCGCGGCGCGTGCCCGAGGACCACTACGTGACGATGCCGAACCAGCTCGGCATCGACTCCTTCGATCTCGAGGACGCCGAGGGCCCCGGCCGCGACCACCTCGCCAGCCCCGACCTGCGCGCATTCCTGCGCGAACACCACCTCGACCTCACCCTGCGCGAGGACGGGCAGTGCGCGGACGTGTTCAACCCCCGCGAGGCCTTCGGCTCCCACACCGAGCACGACCACCTCTACAACACGCCCCGCGCCTGGTACATGCAGCGCACCCTCAGCCCGCACGCCGAGGACTGGGACGGAGGGCGCCCCGGCGCGAGCCCCGACTCCGACGACCTCCCCTGGAGCCGGCGGCCCGAGCGGCTCCTCACGATCGAGGACGTCAAGGATGTGCTCTCCTCCCACTACCAGGGCACCGTCTTCGACCCCTACTCGCCGCGCGGCACCGACGCGGAGCGCCGCGCCTTCCGCCCCATCGGCATCAACCGCCACAACGCGCTCGCGATCCTCCAGATACGCCCGGGCCTGCCGGAGTCGCACCGAGCCGTGCAGTGGATCGCCTACGCCTCGCTTCCGTTCACGACGCTGATTCCGATGTTCACGAACGTCGAGGAGGCCCCCGCCTATCTCGCCACGACCGGCGAGCAGGTGAGCACCGACAGCTTCTACTGGACCTCGCGCATGATCGCGGCGCTGGCCGATCCGCACTTCCACCAGGTGATCCCGCTCATCGAGCGCTACCAGCAGCGCACCCTCGCGCTCGGCCGCAGCGCCGTCCACACGGCCGACGGGGAGGCCGCCGCGGCCGGTACGGCGGGCGAGGTGCCGGCCCTGCTCACCGCAGCGAACACCCGGATCGCCGAGCGGATCCGCAAGGAGACCGATGCGCTGCTCGGCCAGGTGCTGTTCACGGCGAGCGACCGCATGACCAACCGGTTCTCGCGGTCGGACGGGTGAGCGTCACAGCGCGGGCTCGCGCCCCTCGCCTCGACGATGCAGACGTCCTGGGACGGGCCTGACCGATCGACGGATCGACCCGTGCCGCCGTGATCGCACCGCACTGAAGTGCAGCGAGCCTTCTATCCTGGCCGAGTCCTGCCCGGTGACCTCGAGGAGACCGCCCCGTCATGCCCAGCTACGATCGCCCGTTCATCGATTCCCTGCCGAAGGCGGAGCTCCACCTGCACATCGAGGGCACCCTCGAGCCGGAGCTGAAGCTCGCGCTGGCCCGCCGCAACGGTGTGGACATCGGGCAGAGCACAGTGGAGCAGGTGCGTGCCACCTATGACTTCACCGATCTCACCAGCTTCCTGGCCGTCTACTACCCGGCCATGGAGGTGCTGGTCACTGAGCAGGACTTCCACGACCTGGCCATGGCCTACTTCGAACGCGCCGCCGCCGACGGAGTGGTGCGCGCGGAGATCTTCTTCGACCCGCAGGCCCACACCAGCCGCGGCGTGCCCTTCTCCTCCGTGATCGACGGGCTCTGGTCGGCTGTGCAGGAGGCGCGGGGCCTCGGCGTGGAGGCCGCGCTGATCATGTGCTTCCTGCGTGATCACAGCGTCGAGTCTGCCGAGGAGACGCTCGCGGCCTCGCTGCCCTATCGCGACCGGATCCTCGGGGTGGGGCTGGACTCCGATGAGCGCGGCAACCCGCCCGAGAAGTTCGCCGCGGTCTTCGCCGCCGCGAAGCAGGCCGGCTACCGCCTGACCATGCACTGCGACATCGACCAGGAGCAGTCGATCGCCAATATCGCCACAGTGCTCCATCAGATCGGCGTGGAGCGCATTGATCATGGGACGAACATCCTCGAGGACGGCTCCCTGGTCGCCGAGGCGAAGGAGCGCGGGATCGGGTTCACCTGCTGCCCGCTGTCGAACTCCTTCGTCACCGAGCAGATGAAGTCTCAGGAGATCACCGACCTCCTGCGTCAGGGGCTTAAGGTCTCGGTCGCCTCGGACGATCCCGCCTACTTCGGCGGGTACGTGGGTGACAACCTCGAGGCGCTGGCCATCGCCCAGGAGCTCAGCCGCGAGGAGGTCGTGCAGCTGGCCCGCAACTCGCTCGAGATCAGCTGGGCCGACCCCGAGCGCATCGACGCGTGGGTGGCTCAGCTCGAGGAGATCGCCGCGCGATGAGAGGAGGGAGGGGTGCGGCCAGTCCGGCCGCGCCTCTCACCCCCACCTCTTCTTCGCCGACGTCTCCCCCACCCCGGCGTTGAACATGTTCAGCGGGTCGAGCTCACGGTAGTGGGCGACCAGCTGCTCGGGGGCCGGGTAGATCCGGCCGAAGTTGTGCTCGGCGGGGACCGCAGCGCCGCGGTCCACCAGCAGCTGCGTCATCCGCTTCTTCAACGCGACCGGGTCCACGCCCTTCTTCGCCACATGATCCTGGTGCAGGACGTGGCAGAAGAAGTGGCCGAAGTAGGCGCTCTCGAGCAGCTGGTCCGCGATCTCCTCGGGCAGGCGCTCCAGCCAGTCCTCCTCGTCCCGGCGCAGGGCCACATCGAAGGTGACCATCGCCGAGGCCTCGGCGCGGTGCATGACGTAGTAGCGGCTCGCGGCGCTGGCGACGCCGAAGCGGATCAGGGTCGCGCTCTGGGCCTCGTCGGCGTCGCACTCGAAGAAGTCGCCCTCGTGCTCGGGGCCGGCGAAGAACTCGCGGAGCAGCTGGGAGGTCGCCGCGCGCTCGCTGCCGCTGACCACCAGCAGCAGGTGATGGTCGAAGCGGTCGCGGTAGTCGGTGAGCCGGGACGGGATCTTCTCCGGCACCAGGGAGAAGAGCTTCTGGGAAATCGCATCGGCGGTGGAGGGCCCGAAGCCGGGCAGCTTCGCGAACACGCCGTTGGCCCAGCCCTTCAGCGCGAACATGCGCACCAGCGTGCGGGAGCCGGCGTGCTTGAGCGAGACGTAGGTGTCCTTGCCGTACTCGGTCGCGAGGTCGAAGGCATGCGCGCTCATGTACTCGCCCGAGATCGGCAGCGGGCCGTCGGCGGCGAGGAACTCACGGCGCAGCGCCTCGAGATCGGAGGGGCGGTCGGTGCCGATGTAGAAGGTGGCCTTGTCCTTCTCGAGCGGGAAGGTGCGGGTGCGCACGGCGAACACCATGATCTTGCCGGCGCTGCCGGAGGCCTCGTGGAGGAAGGTCGGGTCGGCGTTGAAGCGGGCCGGGGTGTCGGCCAGCTGTCGCACGTGGTCCGCGTAGTCGGTGCCGGTGGAGTCGGGCGGCGGCGGGGTGACGTCGGCGGCGTCCCAGTCCCCGCGCTCGAGCCGGTCGAGGATGTGCGTGGGGTCGGTGCCGAGATCGATCCCGAGGTGGTTCACCAGGTGGATCCGGCCGTCCTCATCGACGCGGGCGAAGATCGCCTGTTCCGTGTAGGCGGGGCCCTTGCGCATCTGGGAGCCGCCGGAGTTATTCGCGATGCCGCCGACGACGGTCGCGCCGATGGAGCTCGAGCCGATCACCGAGTGAGGCTCACGGTCGTGCGCGGCGAGCTTCTCCTCGAGCGAGAACAGGGTGGCGCCGGCCAGGCTGATCGCCTCGCGGGCATCGTTGATGAGGTGGATCCCGTCGATCCGCAGCGTGGAGAGGATGACGATGTCGCGGTCGTAGTCCTGGTCGCCGGGGCCGGAGCCGCCGGTGAGCCCCGTGTTCGCGGCCTGCGTGATGACGATCAGATCGTGGTCCACGCACACCTGCAGTGCCCGCCACATGTCCACCAGCGAGCCGGGCCGCAGCACGGCGAGCACCTCACCGGCGCCGAAGCGGTCACCCGTGGTGAACGGCGCGGTGGCACGCGCCGAGGTGAGCACGTGCTTGCGCCCCATGATCCGGGTGAAGGCCTCGACGGCCTCGGCCGATCGCTGGTTCCTCGGTGTGCGCATATCCGGCTGCTCCTTCACGTCTGGTGCTCCGAGCACGCTGCGATGCTCGGGGCCGTCGCGACCCCCTCGACAGCGTAGTCATCTCCCAGCGTCGCATGCTGGGCGGGTCCGATGACAGCGGCCTTCTCGGGCGGTGAGAGGCGCGGACGGCTGCTCAGCTCAGGGTGTCGTGCCGTCGGCCTCGACGTTCGCGGCGCGCACGGCCTCGAGGTGCACGGACTTCACCCGGTCCACGGAGTCCGCGAAGTCGTCGTGGCCGCGGACCCAGCGCGCGACGCACGGACAGACGGGCACGATCCGCTTGCCCTGCTCGACGGTCGCGGCGAGCGCGCCGCGCTCGAGCGTCGTCGTCGCGATCCCGGCGGCCTCGTTCTGCTCCGCGACGGCGCGGCGCACCTCGCCGAGCAGGTCCCAGGCCTCGGGCGCGGTCTTGTCCAGGAACGGCAGCGGCCGTCTCATCACTCGCTCCCTTCGGCGGGTCCGTGCTCCCGGGCTCACCTCGACCAGCTCACGGCCGTTCTTCGCATGGCGGCCATCGACCACGTCGTAGGCCGGATCAAGTGGCCGCGGGGTCGTCCCGCGGGCGGGTCCGTCTCGGCCGGGGATCCCTCCTCCGACGTCTCGCCTCGAGAATGATGGCGCCCCGTTCCGTCTCACCCCACGGCGAGCATTCCTGCGACGGCCACCATCGTCACCGCGACAACCCCGTCCAACACCTGCCAGTAGCGCGGGCTGGAGAGGAATCGCCCCAGATAGCGCGCCCCGAACCCGAGCGCGGTGAACCACAGCGTGCTGCCGATCAGCGCCCCGAGCACGAACTGCCAGGCCTGCGCGCCGTGGGTGGAGGCGATCGAGCCCAGCAGCAGCACGGTGTCGAGGTAGACGTGGGGGTTCAGCCAGGTCAGCGCCAGCGCCGTGGTCACCGCAGCGGCGCGGCCGGTGCCGCGGGGGCGAGCCGGCCGCGCGGTCCCATCGGCCGTGAGCGCCTCCCCGCCGCGCAGCGCCCGACGAGCGGCGAGCGCGGCATAGCCGAGCAGGAAAGCGACCCCGGCCCAGCGCGCGACCTCCACCACCTCGGGCATCGCCCGCACCAGCGCGCCGAGCCCGCCGGCGCCCGCGCTGATCAGCACGACGTCAGAGGCGATGCACACGGCGACCACCGCGCCCACGTGCTCGCGGCGGATCCCCTGGCGCAGCACGAACACGTTCTGGGAGCCGATGGCGATGATGAGAGTGAGGCCGGCGAGGAGGCCGTGCAGTGCGATAGTCACCTGTTCGACGGTAGGCACAGCGGGAGTGAAGCACCAGCGAGGATTCCTTCACCGCCTGAAGCACGGCTTCATCTAAGATCCGGGCATGCGCGTCGACCCCTCCCTCGCCGAGACGCTCCGGATCGTCGCCGAGCAGGGCACCCTCGAAGCCGCAGCGCGACGCCTGCACATGACCGCGTCGGCCGTGAGCCAGCGGCTGAGGCTGCTCGAGCAGCAGCTGGGCCAGCGGCTCCTGGTGCGCGCGAAACCGGTGCGGCTCACCGCGCCCGGAGAGGTGGTGGTGCGCTTCGCGCGGGGACAGGCGCTGCTCGAGCAGGAGGCGAGCGCGGCGCTCGGGCTCGACGCGCAGGGCGAGCTGCCGCGCCTCGGCATCGCCGTGAACTCCGACTCCCTGGCCACCTGGTTCCTGCCGGCCCTGGCCGACTTCGCCCGCGAGCACGACGCGCAGCTGGAGCTGCAGCGCGAGGACCAGGACGAGACCGCGCGGCTGCTCACCACCGGCGCCGCCCTCGCGGCCGTGACCTCGTCCCCGGCGGCACCGCCGGGATACCGCTGCCTGCCGCTGGGGCACATCGTCTACGTCGCGGTCGCCTCGCCCGCCTGGCGGGATCGCTGGGCCGGGCCGATGGGAGACGTCGACGCGGGGGTGCTCGCCCGCGCGCCCCGGATCGACTACGACCCGCACGACGACCTGCAGTCCGCCTGGCTGCGCCGACAGGGAGTGGATCCCGCCCTCGCCCCGCGGCATCTCGTCCCCTCCACACACGAGCTCGCCGACGCGGTCGTCGCCGGGCTCGGCTGGGGGATGCTGCTGACCATGCAGGCCGAGCCGCTGCTGGCGAGCGGGGACCTGGTGGCGCTCGGCGGCGAGCCCGTCACCTCGGCGCTGTACTGGCAGGTGGCGAGGACCCCGTCGACGCTGCTCGAGGGGCTGACGGAGGCGGTGCTGGCGGCGGCGGGGCGGGAGCTGGTGCGATGGTGAAGGTGGGAGAGCACGCGAGTCCCGTCAACCACTCAATGATCCTTTGAGTTGCCGTGGCGACGACGACACCCTCCGACTACCTCCTTCCGTGCTCAGATCTGAGTCACCCGAAGTAACTTCCGGCAGCACGATCTTGCAAGTCATTAAAAACACAGGACAAGCGATGCACAAAGTGATTAAATACAGGCATGAGCCTCCCGGTCAACCCACGAGCACTAGCCAGGAAACTCTCCGACGGAATCCACGGCAAACTTGAGTTTGACTTCGCGAATGAGCGAGGACACTCCTTTGGAGAGCACTACCTTCACGGCACACTGAACGAAATCCTCGCCTCGAATATCGATCATCACAGATGGACGCTAGAGCCCAATTATGCAGCGCCAGCACTTCAGGACCCCAACATCACCTCTGGACGAAAGCGGGAGCTCGACTTTGCCATCACCAGCAAGGCATCCGGCGCAGATAGAACGAAGGCTGGGCTCGAAGCCCGCGAGACCCGGGTTGCGATAGAGGCAAAATGGTCCACATCCAGTCATTGCCGCGAAGAGAACATCCTCAGCGACCTCTGCCGACTTAGCCTCGTAGCCAGCAGTGAAACTCCGACTGCCTGCTACTTTGTTCTCGCAGGCCCAAAGAGCTCCGTAAGAAACCTCCTACAGAAGGGGCTCTTCTCCGCCCATGGAGCGAAGGGCCAGCGCCTCCTGCACGCCCCTCCTAGGGACAGCGCATCGCACTTCTCCCTGACCACCACCGGAGGTCAGCACGGGCTCCTGAACCCTTCAAAACTGGCTAGGCTTTCCGAGAAAGTTCCGAGCGTTCCACCAAAAATCTCTACCCGCCCCGCAACGCCCGGCCAGAAGGACACGCCGAACTGGTCCGTATTCACCTGGCATGTATTCCCGCCCGGGAGAGACAGCCACTCCTAAAACTAGAACGGCGAGGGGACACGAGCCTCGCTGAGCCGAGCACTCCCTTCGATAGTTCATGCATAGTTTGATCATTCATCACTGAGACTTCTCAGCCCTCGCGCAGCCGCTCCGGGAGCCTCTCCGCATGCGCGGCCAGCAGCTCCTCGGTCATCGCGCGGGCGTCCTCGAGGGTGAGCAGCGCAGCGGTCAGCGGATCGAGCGCCACGGCGTGGAAGACGTTCTCGAGGTCGCCCTCGAGCGCCGCGCGCACGGCGAGGGTATGCACGTTGACGTTGGTGCGGTTCAGGGCGGCGAGCTGCGGGGGCAGCTCCCCGATCGCGGTGGGCTGCACGCCGCGGGCGTCGACCAGGCAAGGCACCTCGACGCAGGCGTCGGCCGGGAGGTTCTGGATGAGCGCGCCGCGGTTGGGGACGTTGCCGTGGATTACGCTGGGCGTGCCGGTGACGATCGAGTTCACGATGCTCGCGCCGTACTCGACGCTCGGAGCGAGCTCGCCCTTCAGCCGCTCGAGCTGGGCATCGATGTCGCCCTGGTCGTCGTGGGCGGCGCAGATCTCGTAGTAGTCCCAGCGCTCGGGGATGTACTCGCTCACCAGCTCGGGGGTCTTGCGGAAGTAGGGCAGGTACTCGGAGGCGTGGTGGCTGGACTCGGTCTGGAAAAGGCCGAAGGCGTTCATGATCGCGGTGCGGACCTGCTCGTTGCCGCCCTCGTAGGTGCTGGCGGCCTCCGCGGCCTCGGAGTGGTCGCCGTCGTCGCCCGCCAGGTCCGCCGCACCGCGGCCGCGCTGGTGCTTCGCCGCCATCACCTCGCGCAGCCGCGGGTAGAGGTCCTCCTGGCAGTGCATGAACTCAAGGATCCAGGCCTGGTGGTTGATGCCGGCGCAGCGGTAGGAGACCTCGTCGTAGGGGATCTCGAGGGTGCGGGCGAGCATGCGGGTGGTGCCCTGGACGCTGTGGCAGAGGCCCACCGTGCGCAGTCCCTTGGCGCTCAGGTACGCGGTGGCCATCGCCATGGGGTTGGCGTAGTTGATGAAGGTCGCGTCGGGGCAGACCTCGAGGGCGTCGGCCGCGATCTCGTCGTAGGAGGCGACCGAGCGCAGGAAGCGGAACACGCCGCCGGGGCCGACGGTGTAGCCGACGGTCTGGTCGATGCCGTACTTCCGCGGGATCTCGACGTCGTGGCGGTAGGAATCCACGCCGCCCACCTGAAAAGTGATGATCACGATGTCGGCGCCGTCCAGCGCCGCACGTCGGTCGGTGGTCTCCTCCACCGTGGCGCCGAAGCCGTGGTGGGCGACGAGCTCGGGGGTCGCGGCCGCGACCGGGCCCAGCTTGTCGGGGTTCACGTCCATCAGCGTCAGGGTCGACTCCCGCAGCGCGGGGAAGGAGAGGATGTCGCTGAGCAGCCGGAAGGGGAACACGAAGCCGCCGGCGCCGATGAGGGTGATCTTGGGGTTCTTGAGATGCGTCGTCGTCATACGGACACGCTAGGGGCGCACGTCATCGGAGGTCTCCCGGGATCCTCGGCGGAAGTTCCAGGATCCTTCGGCGGCCGAGGTCATGGCGCGGCTACGGTGGGCGCATGAGCGAGGGATGGATCGACGAGCGGGTCGAGGAGCGGCCGCCGGGGCTGTGGGTGCGGCGCGGGGCCCCGCCGGCGATGCTCTCGATGCATCGCCACGACGACGTGGAGATCAACCTCGTCCTGGACGGCCGGCTGCACTACCTCTTCGGCGGGCAGAGCCTGACGATCGTCGAGGGCGAGATCGCGGTGTTCTGGGCGGCGCAGCCGCACGGCCTGGTCGACTCGCGCACGGGTGACATGTGCTGGCTGCACGTGCCCTTCGCGCAGTTCCTGTCCTGGGGGCTGCCGGAGTCGCAGACCGCTCCTCTGCTCGGCGCGCAGCCGCTGATCACCCACGCCCTCGAGCTCGCCCGCCGGATCGCGCACATGGCCGAGCAGTGGGCGCGGGAGATCGAGGGCAGCGAGGTCGGCGTGCCTCCGGACACGTTATCGGCCGACGGGCGGGGTGACCCTTCCGAGGACGGAACGGCCGACGCGCCGGACGACCCCTCCGTCGGGACCGCCGGTGGGGACGCCGTCGATGACTCCGCCGGCGCCGACGGGCTGGAGATCGCGCTGCTCGAGATCCAGGCCGCGGTGAGGCGCGTGCTGCGCGCCTCCTCCCGCGCGACCCCGGCGATCCCGGCCGACGGGCCCGGCTCCGTCCCGGCCGAGCGGCTCCGGCAGGTCAGCGCCATGGCGCAGTTCGTGCGCGACCATCACCGCTCCGCGCTGCGCATGGCCGACGTCGCCGGGGCCGTGCACCTCACGCCCTCGCATGCGATGACGGTGTTCCGCCGCACCGTCGGCGTCACGCTCGGGCAGTACGTGACCATGTGCCGGGTCGCCGAGGCGCAGCGCCTGCTGCTGACCACCTCGCTGCGCGTCACCGCGATCGCCGAGGAGGCCGGGTTCGGGTCCCTGTCCAGCTTCTACGAGCACGTGAGCTCAGCGTGCGGGATGACGCCGCGGGAGTACCGGCGGCAGGGGCGGTGAAGGGCACGCCGCGGCGTGCTCACCCGTCGGCCGAGCTCGCCTGCCGGACGCGTCCGTCGCCGAGCAGGTCCAGATGCGGCAGCGCGGGCTCGCGCCGGCCGAGGAGGAGCAGTCCCCCGGCCACGGCCATGAGGCGCACGCCGGCGATCCCGAGGGGACCGTCGAGGAAGTGCGAGTAGTGCGCCATGGTCTGGGTGGTGGCGGCGACCCCGAGGAGCACGCCGGAGAGGGTGTTGATCCCGGCGTGCGCGAGCGCTGCGGGCAGCGGGCTGCCGCCGGCGCGGTCGGTGAGGGCGCCGAACAGCAGCGTCATCGCGATGCAGGGAAGCAGGAACATCGCCACCGCCGCCACACGGTTCGCGCCGGGGTAGTTGTAGCCGATGAGCACGACGGGCAGGTGCCACAGCGACCAGATGATGCCGCCGACGAGCGCGGCGGGGATCCGGCCGAGCGGGGTCAGCGCAGGCCACAGCCAGCCGCGCCAGCCGATCTCCTCGCCGAGGGTCGCGAGCGTCGTCACGAGCAGTCCGGCGAACACGGTGGCGACGGTGATCAGCACGAGGGCGATCGCCGGGATCTCCTGCCCGGTCTGCTCGGCGACCTGGGTCATGCCGGTCTCGAGCCAGGTGCGACCGGTGAGGTCCATCGGGGCGCCGCGCACGGCGGCGACCAGCTCGCTGAGCAGCAGGATCGCGACGACCAGTACGAGCCCGAGCGGCATCCAGGCGAGGATCCGCGCCCCGCGTCCGCGAAACCGCAGGCCGACGCGGGTGCGCCAGGAGACGCGCTCGACGCCCTTGGCCATGATCAACGAGGCGACGGCCGGGGACCACATGCCGATGGCGATGACGAGGGTGAACGCCGGATGCTCAATGCCTCCGGGCAGGAACCAGAACGGAGCCGCGGCCAGCGCGAACAGGCCGTAGGAGATCAGCATGAACAGGCCGATCCGCCGCCACGGGACGCGGGAGTACCGGATCACGGGAGCCGGCGGCAGGGTCGCGGCGCGGGCAGGGTCAGGAGAAGCGGCGGGGCGGGAGCGGTGAGGTCGACGATGTCCATGTCCTCCACCACACGCCTGCCGCGCCCGGAAGTCCACGGTCCGGCGCCGCGACGCGACCTCTGTCGGTCGGCAGTCGACGAAGGTCGTCGCCCGGCTCCTCGCGACCTCACCCTGGCGACCCTGACACCGCGTCCCTGGTCGCCCTACGGCTGAGTCGCCCTCTCTTCCGCTCGCTGGTTGCAGCGCCCTTTGAACCTGTCGCCGGATCGCGCCGCGGCCACGACGGCGCTGTCACCGCGCGGGGGTGCGCGGTCCTCGGCGCGAGGTTCCTCGACTGCCGTTCCGCGCCGGCGGCCCAGCTACCCGCACCATGAGGTCAGCACGCGTCGATGTCGCCGAGATCAGGGTCGCGTTACGCTGGTCGGTGCCGAGGGACCTCTCTCTCGCTTCCGCAGGCGACCGCCCGAATCGCTCATGTCGCGCGATCAGCCAGCGGAGTCGCTGTTCCTCCGGAGGGGCGAGGAACCAGATCTCGTCAACCGCTTCCCGGGCCCGCTCCCACTCCGGGCCATCGAGCAGGAGGTAGTTCCCCTCGGTGATGACGAGCGGCGTCGAGCCTCGCACCGGAATCGCTGAGCCGACCGGCTCTTCCAGGTCCCGGCGGAAGGTCGGTGCATAGACGACCTCTTCAGAGCCGGCACCCTGGGCACGAAGGCGGTGGAGAAGAGCTGCGTACCCCCAGGCGTCGAAGGTGTCGGGAGCCCCCTTCGTCTCAACTCGATCAAGGTCCTCGAGGACGCTCTGCGCGAGGTGGAAGCCGTCCATCGGCACGAGCACGGCCGTCTCCGCACCCAGCGCCTCGGCGAGCTCCTCGGCGAGAGTGGACTTCCCCGCTCCTGGCGCGCCGGTGATGCCCAGGACGGATCTGGGAGCCCGCGCGGCGAGAGCCCTCGCCCGCTCGACGAGCTGCTCGAGCGTCATCGTCATGAGATCGCCGCTCCCGTTCACTTGGACGCCTCACGCCGCACGGGGACGTCGGCGATCGCCCGGAGCCAGCTGCGCGGGCCCACCATAGAGGTACGGAGCGCGGCGACCTCGCCGGCGTAGCGGAGCCTCTCCTCCAGACCGAGATCCGACGCGAGAGCGAAGGCATACGCACCGTGGAAGACGTCTCCAGCCCCGAGGGTGTCCCGGGCGCCGACCGACGGCACTGCGACGGCTCCGCTCCTCGACCGCGTCCACCACCGCACCGGGCCCGGGCCGTCAGTCGCTGCGGCGACTGTGCTCCCACGGCGCAGCACCTCATGGGCCGTCTCCGCCGAGTCGGCGGCACCAGGTGTCCGGAAGGCTGCTGAGGCGATCACCTCTCCCACCTCGCCGACCAGCACGTCCATGATCGGCTTCCACCGACCCGCGTCGAGCACCGTCGGAATCTCCCGGTCCCTCGCACTGCCGAGAACCGCGCGCGCGATCTCGGGATGATGGCCGTCCAGCAGCACCACCTTCGCATCACAGAGCAGCTCGCGCAGATGAGAATCCGTCGGCCGAGGTGCCGTCAGCCCCGCAGCATCGCCACCGATCACCGATCTCTCCCCCGTCGTCGACAGCACCGTCACCGCCGACACCGGCGCGGCGTCCTCGAGATCGGGGGCCAGATCGATGACCTCGACTCCGGATCCCCGCAGTTCGGAGCGGATCGTCTCCGCGATGGTCCCGCGCCCCAGCGCAGTGGCCAGGACCGCCTTCCCGCCGAGGGCGGCGAAGGCGACGGCCGCATTCGCAGCAGGTCCGCCGGCCGCGACGAACTGGGCCTCGGCGGTGACCTTCTCGTCCGGCCCGGGTCGGGTCGAGACCCTGTGGATGACGTCCAGCGTCGCCAGTCCCGCGAAGAGTCCGCGCGGCCGGGCTTCATTCACCGCCTGCCGCCTCGAGGTCGGTGGGCTTCTCGGCACCGGTCATCAGAGCCACCACCTCGGACATCGAGCGCTGGGTCGGATCGACGACGGCGGCGCGGCGCCCGAGCCGGTGCACGTGGATCCGGTCGGCGACATCGAACACGTGGGGCATGTCGTGGCTGATGAGCACGACCGGTATCCCTCGATCCCGGATGGAGCGGATCAGCTCGATGACCTGTCCCGACTCGCGTACTCCGAGTGCCGCCGTGGGCTCGTCCATGATGATCACTCCGCGGCCGAATGCTGCCGCTCGAGAGACCGCGACTCCCTGTCGCTGCCCTCCGGAGAGGGTCTCGACCGACTGCGTGACAGATTTCAGCCCGATCTTCAGATCCCCGAGATGTTTCGACGCCTCCGCACGCATCGCGGGCATGTCGAGCCGGCGGAACACGGCCCCCATGATGCCCTTCCGGCGGATCTCCCTGCCCAGGAACAGGTTCGAGGCGATGTCGAGCGCGGGGATCACCGCGAGGTCCTGGTAGACGGTCTCGATACCGGCTGCGCGAGCATCACCGGTGTTGCGGAACTCGACCGGCTCCCCCCTCATCCTGATCTCACCGTCATCGGGGATTACCGCCCCGGCGAGGGCCTTGATAAGCGTGGACTTCCCGGCCCCGTTATCCCCGATCACCGCCAGCACCTCCCCCTGGCGCAGGTCGAAGTCCGCGCCGTCGATGGCGGTGACGCTTCCGTACCGTTTGACGAGCCCTCTCGCCTGCAGGGCGAGGGATTCCGTGCGTGCCTGGGCGTTCACAGTGCCTCCCTATCGTGAGTTGCGTCGGCGCATGAACTGGTCGACGGCCACGGCGACGATCACAAGCACGCCGGTCGCGACGTTCTGGTAGAGGCTGTCGACCCCTGCGAGGGTGAGTCCGTTGCGGAGGACGCCGACGATCAGCGTCCCGATCAATGTCCCGAGCACTCCGCCTCGTCCACCGAAGAGGCTGGTGCCGCCGATGACCACGGCGGTGATCGTCTCGAGGTTGGCGTTCTGGTAGGCGTTCGGGTCCGCGTTCGGGATCCGGCCGATCGCGGCCCAGGCCGCGATTATCGCGATGATGCCGGCGAGCACGTAGACCGAGAAGACCGTCCTGTCGGTCTTCACGCCGGAGAGCCGGGCGGCCGTCGGGCTCCCGCCCACCGCATAGACGTGCTTGCCCCAGGCCGTCTGGGTCAGCGCGTACCCGATCACCACGTAGACGAGCAGCATCACGACCACGCCGTAGGTCGTCACGAATCCGCCGATGGAGAAGGTGGTGCCGAGCAGCCGCAGCAGCGGGTCGCTCACCGGGAAGGTCTGGGATCCGGCGAACAGCCGGGTCGCCGCGACGACTGCGGTGAAGGCACCGAGCGTGACGATGAACGGCGGCAGGCGGAGGACGGTCACCAGCGCACCGTTCAGCGAGGAGAGCACCACGCAGACGAGCAGCGTCACGAGCAGCGCGAAGAGCGGCCCGCCGGCGCCTGCGGCCTGGGCCAGCATGATCGTGCCGAGCACGGCGATGGCGCCGATGGACAGGTCGATGCCTGCCGTGAGGATGATCAGGGTCTGTGCGACGGCGAGGATGCCGATCACCACCGACTGCTGGAGGATCAGCGAGAAGTTCACCGCCGTGAGGAAGCGCGGCGAGAGCAGGCTGAAGATCACGATCGCGACGATGAGCGCCACGGTCGCGCCGAAGAGGGGCGCGTGGAGCGCACGGACGGCGAGGTCCCGAGCTCGCGCCCCGACGTCCGTCCGCGCCGGCTGTGCAGGAGTGGTCATGGCGATGTGTGCTCCGTTCCCCGGAGCGGGCCGCCACCGTGCGGGAAGCGGCCCGCTCGACGTTTCGTCGGGTCAGCCCCAGCAGTTCTCGGCACCCCAGGCGGTGTCCTGGGACTCGATGCCGTCGACGGGCCTGTCCGTGATGAGCATGGATCCGGTGTCGTTGAATCCGCTCGGCTTGGTGCCGTCCTCGGCATAGGCCACAACAGCATCGACACCTTGCTCCGCCATCTTGGTCGGGAACTGCATCACGGTCGCGCCGATGGTTCCGTTCTTGACGTTCTCGACGCCGGTGCACGACCCGTCGATCGAGCCGATCACGATCTGGTCCTGCAGCCCTGCTGACTCGATCGCCGCGTAGCCGCCGGCCGCTGCGGGCTCGTTGATCGTGTACAGCGCATTCGCGTCGGGTGCGCGCTGGAGAAGGTTCTCCATCGCTGTCTGCGCCTTGGTCTGGTCGCCGTTGGTGTCCTCCATGCCCAGCACCTCGGGGGACTCCTCCGTCAGCCCCATGCCCTCGAGGAAGCCGTCGTGCCGGAAGGTGTCCACGGTGCCGCCGGGGGTCCCGTCGAGCATGAGCACCTTGGGCGCCTCGTCGCCGAGGCTGGCCTTGACCCACGATCCCTGCGCGACGCCGGCGGCGAAGTTGTCGGTCGCATAGGTCGCGTCGACGGCGTCCTCGGGCTCGGTGGCGGTGTCGAGGGCGATCACGACGACGCCCTGCGCTCTCGCCTGCTCGATGGCCGACAGGATGCCGGAGGAGGAGTTGGGAGTGATCAGGATGCCCTGGACCCCCTGGCTGACGAGGTTCTCGATCGCGGCCACCTGGCCCTCGTTGTCGCCGTCGAACTCTCCGGCGAGCGCGATCAGCTCGGCGCCGTGCTCGTCGGCGGTGGCCTGCGCGGACTCACGGATCTTCACGAAGAACGGGTTGGAGTCCGTCTTCGTGACCAGCCCGATCTTCACCTCGCCGTCCCCGCCCGCGCCGCCACCTGTCGCGTCGCCGCTCCCGCCGCAGCCGGCGGCGCCGAACATCAGGGCCCCGGCCGCGAGAACTGCCAGCGGCTTCCTAGCCCAGGTCGCAAATGTGCCGTTCATCTGAGAACTCCCTTGATCTCGTCCGAGGACCATTGTGTCCGCAATCACAGTACGCCCGACGCAAGCGCTTGCGCAAGCGCTTGGGAGGCTGTGACCTCGCTGTTACTGTGAGCCTGGGCAAGGGCGAGGAGGCACAGCGATGGTCACCATCTCCGAGGTCGCGCAGCGCGCAGGCGTCTCGACGACCACGGTCTCCCACGTCCTCAACGAGACCCGTCGAGTGAATCCTGAGACGAGAGCACGCGTCGAACGCGCCGTCGAAGAGCTGGGCTACCGACGGAACCATGCGGCCCGAATGCTCGCGGGCGGAAGTTCTCGGACCCTCGGGCTCGTTATCTCGGGTCTCACCAACACATACTTCGGACCGCTCCTGCACGCGATCGAGCGTCGGGCGAGCGATGCGGGGTACATGCTCGTGCTCGGAGACAGCCACGACGAGGAGGCGATGGAGCGCCGCGTGGTGGAATCGCTCCTGGACAGGGCCGTCGACGGCTTCATCATCGCCCCCTCACCGGGATTCGACGGCGTGGCGGCCGCCCGGATCGCGGACGCGCAGAAGCCGCTCGTGCTCATCGACCGCTCCCTCGACATCCCCTGCGACCAGCTGGTCCCCGAGAACACCGACTCCGTACGGGAGCTGACGGAGCACCTGATCGAGCACGGCCACGAGCGCATCGCTGCGGTCGCCGGACTCGGCGGGCTCGATACCAGCGATGCGCGCGTGTCCGGCTATCGCGAGGCGCTCGAGCACCACGGGTTGCCGGTTCTTCCCGATCTGATCATCTCCGGGGAATCACAGACCGCCGCGGCGCAGGAGTCCGTGGCGCGCCTGCTCGCAGGGGAAGATGCCCCCTCCGCGATCGTCTCGCTGAACAATGCGATGACGATCGGCACTCTGCGAGCCGTGAACACAGCAGGACTCTCCATCCCGGGGGACATCGCATTCGCCGCCTACGACGACTTCGAATGGGCGGACCTGTTCGAACCGGGCATCACAGCGGTCGCCCAGGACGTCGCACGCATGGGCAACGAGGCCGTGGATCTCCTCATCCGGCGGCTCGAGGGTGCTACGAGCCCCTTCGAGCACCGTGTGATCGGCACGTCGCTCCGCCGGCGCACCTCCTGCGGGTGCCCGCGTATTCCCTGACGACTGCCCTCGACACTGCATCGGATGTGCAGCTGCACCCCTCAGTGGAGGCAGGTCAGCTGGATGCCTTCGGCGGTCTCGCCACGATCACCTCGAGCCCCTCCCCCTCCAGCCGTGACGGCCCCCACGCGAAGGGAACCACCGAGGTCGTCCCCTGCTCGAGGGCGAAGCTCTCGTCGTCCCGACCGAGGAGCTCCCCGGAGCCGCCGACGGTGACGAGGACGGCGAATCCCGCGTCGAGCTCATCCCCTCCGTGCAGGCGATGCGCACGGAAGGGAGCCTCGACGCCCTTGAGCAGGTCTCCGCAGTCCTGGCCCGTCGCCGTCACGAAGGAGTCCACCTCCGTCCGTCCCACACCGGCGATCACCGCACTCGCAGCCGTCGCCTCATCGAGCCCGAGATGCCCCGCGGCGCCTCCCGGGAGCGGGAAATCCTTCCACTCCAGGAAGATCGACAGATCAGCGGGTTCCTGCACCTCGACCATGAACGCGCCGCCGCCGATCGCGTGCGGGATCCCCGGCGGACAGAACACGACGTCCCCGGCCCGCACGTCGATCCTGTGCATCCTCTCGAGCACGGGCGCCGACTCTCCCGCTGCGAGCAGCGGAAGGATCTCCTCTTCGGTGACATCGGGCAGGAACCCGATATGGGCGTCGCCGTCGGTGAGGTAGATCCATGCCTCGGCCTTCCCGTGGGAGCTCCGCAGGTGCTGGGCGGCGAACTCGCGACTGGGATGGATGTGCACCGGGAGCCGCTCGCCGGCGTCGAGGAGCTTGGTGAGCACCTCGGTGCTCGTGCCGAACTCTGCGACATGCGCGGCACCGAGCCATGCCTCCGGCTCCTCGTCGACGGCGTCTCGGAGGAGGCGGCCGTCCGGCAGCGCCGTCAGCCCCACCCCGGCCTCGCCGGTGACCTCCGTGACTGACGCGACCCAGTCCTCGGGGCTGAATCGGTCCTGCATGGGCTGGCCACGGAATCGCGCGATCTGCTCCCCGCCGCGATAGAAGCGTCCCGGGGGCTGGTTCCGAGCGAGGGGGACGGGTCTCATGAATGCTCCATTTCGGTCGAGTCGAGAACGGCACCGGTGTCGACGATCCCGGCGATCAGGCCGCCGAGGAACGTGTCGCCGAGGCCGATGGTGGTGGGGTGTGCAGAGGTCAGCTCCCGTGCCGGGACGATGACGACGGGACAGCGGAGGAACGCGGGGAGCTCGGCAGCGAGATCGACGCCCTCGGTGCTCTCCGGCATCTCCCTGACCCTCTCGAGGGAGGAGGAATCGGCGCTGTCGCCGTGGACGAAGCGAGCTCCGGCGGCGGCGATGCCGACCTCGAGAGCCTGTTCGAGCTCGGCAGCCTGCAGCCCGGCGGCGAGCGCCCAGTACTTGGAGTGGACGATGACCGTTCCACCGGGCAGTTCGTCGAGCACGGCGTGCAGCGCCGAGGCGATCTGTCCGGGGTCGGTGATGTCGACCGGGCGGCCTGTGAAGGAGGCGAGCTCGTCTTCGTTCATCCCGACCACCGAGGCGCGGACGGCGAGTTCCGCCCAGACACGTCGTCGGAACGCCGGGACATGGTAGTCCGCATCCTCGTAGAGCACGCGCAGCCCGGTGGGAGCGGAGTCCAGCACTCCCTTGAGCGTCGTCAGCCGCTCCTCGAGGATCTGCTCGTCGCGGATGGAGTTCAGGCCGGACAGCGTCAGCACGCCGTCCTCGCCCAGCCAGTCCTCGAGCTGAGGATGCAGCGGAGTCAGCTCGCTGACCGGATCATTCACGAAGATGAGGCGATTCGGGTGGGGAGATTCGATGGCTCCGTCCCGGAGTCGCAGTCTGAGCCCCCGCGGGTACTGCACGATCAGGTGGGGCACGTAGGTCGCGGGTGGCGTAGTCGGGGGCACCTCGGATCCGTCGACCAGCAGGCTCTCGAACTCCGGGTCACGACCCGGGACGTGCAGGATGTTGTCGTGCCCGAGCTTCGCGAGGACCCGCCCGGCCCGGACGTTCGTGCCGCCGAGTGCGAGCTCCCGCGAGAACCGGGTCTCGAAGGCGAGGAGTGCCCGGGTCGACTCGATGTATCGCTCTCCCCCCACCCCGTCCCGGAGGTAGGCGAGGACGCTGATGAGCAGCTCACGCTCCGTCGTGATCCGGTCGGGCTGCGTGATCTCGGCAGTCCCCAGGTCCTGGTGATCGATCAGGTCCTGCAGCACGTCCGGATCGAGCACGAGCTCGCTGTCGAGGCAGCCCCCGAGGCCCAGCACGATCGATGTCGTCATCAGCGTCCCCTCCTGCTCTCAGCGCAGGTCGGTCAGTCGGGGATACAGAGCGGCCTTCCCATCGGCCGCGAAGAGGCGGATCTTGTGAGCCGCCGTCTCCTTCATGGCTTCGATGCAGGCCGGCTGGATGGTGTTGGGCTCACGAAGCCCACCGTCCTGGAGCACCTCGCGCATCTTCTGGTGGTAGGCGACCTTGATGTCGCTGGAGATGTTGATCTTGTTGACGCCGAGCTTCACGGACTCGGCGATCTCGTCGTCGGGGTTGTTCGATCCGCCGTGGAGGACCAGCGGGAGCGGGACGGCGGCCTTGATCTCCTTGAGCAGGTCGAGCTTCAGCTCGGGCTCGAGGTGGGAGGGGTAGATGCCGTGGCGGGTGCCGATGGCGACAGCGAGGCTGTCCACCCCGGTTTTCGCCACGAAGTCCTTCGCGGCCTCGGGATCGGTGTAAATGATGTCTTCGGTGCCTGCTTCGGCCTCGTCGTCGGTCTTGCCGATGGTGCCGAGCTCGGCCTCCACCGAGAGCCCGAGGGGGTGGGCGACGGCGACGGCCTGCTGGGTCCGGGCGACGTTGTCCTCGTACTCGTGCATCGACGCGTCGAGCATCACCGAGGTGAAGCCGGTGCGCACCGCGATCAGCATCTGCTCGTAGGTGGTGCCGTGGTCGAAGTGGATCGCGACCGGCACCGAGGCGCGTCGGGCGGCCTGGACGACGGCGGGCATGAAGTCCTCGCCGACGTGCGCCAGCTCGTCGGGATGGATCGCGATGATGAGCGGGCTGTCGGTCTCCTCGCTGATCTCGATGATCCCCCGCATCATCGCCCAGTCGCTGATGTTGAACGCCGGGACGGCGAACGAGTTCTCGTTCGCGACGGAGAGCAGGTCATTTCCGGTGATGAGCATTCGCTCGGTCCTTTCATCGGGCCCTGGTGCAGTCACCAGGGAGTTGAGGGGTCAGGCCTTCACTGCCCCGGCGGACATGCCACTGAGGAAGTACCGCTGGAAGAAGGTGAAGAGAACGAGGATCGGAATGGAGCCGAGAATGCTCATGGCCATGATCTGGCTCCAGTCGTAGGAGTGTTGGCCCATGAGCAGCTGGATGCCGATCGGCACCGTGCGCATCTCGTTCGTCCGCGTGAGAGTGAGCGCGAACAGGTATTCGTTCCACGCGATCATGAAGGTGTACACGCCGACGGAGACCAGCCCAGGAACGGAGATCGGCAGGAGGATCCGGAAGAGGATCGTGAGCGGCCCGGCACCGTCGACCATGACGGCCTCGTCGAGCTCCTTGGGCAGGGTGTTGAAGTACCCGGTCATCATGATGATCGCATAGGGCAGCGTGAACACCATGTACGTGAGGATCAGGCCCGCATAGGTGTCATAGAGGCCGAGCGTTACCACGAGGCCGAAGTACGGGATCAGGAGGGTGATCGGAGGGACCGCCTGCACCGAGATGATCACGACGTTCAGCGCCCGCTTCAGCGGGAACTCGTACCTGCTGAGCGCGTACGCTGCGAGCACTGAGGCCAGCAGGGTGAGCACCGTGACGGCGCCGGCGACGATGTAGCTGTTCAGGAAGAACCGCAGCTTCTCGCCATCGGCGAAGATCGCGAGATAAGAGTCGAACGTGAAGTCCGCGGTGATCAGCTTCGGCGGCCAGGCGAAGACCTGGCCGTTCGGCTTGAACGACGTGGAGAGCATCCAGACGATCGGAAGCGCCGGGAACAGAGCGCACACCAGGAGCGCGAGGTGGATGCCCACCTTGCGCGGCGCTTCTCCGCGCCGGGTCCGGGGACGGAGCGGCGTGACCGCCGCAGGGGCAGGGGAGCTCATGGCGTGTGACATCGGCGCCGTTGTCCTCTCTTCGAGTGCGGTCATGTCAATCACGCGCCCTCTGCTGCCGGACGTACAGGATCGCGAGGATCATCGAGAGCAGCAGGACGACGACTGCGCTGGCGGATGCGGCGCTGAAGTCGTAGTTCGAGAACGCGAGCTTGTACGTGTAGGTGCTGAGCATCTCGGTGGCATCGACCGGCCCACCTCCGGTGGTCATCCAGATCAGCGCGAACTGCTGAGTCGTCCAGATGAAGTCGAGGATCGCCATGCTGAGGATGATCGGCCGGAGCTGCGGGAGCGTGACGTTGAAGAACTGCTGCACCACGTTCGCCCCGTCGACCCTGGCCGCCTCGTACAGGTCCTTGGGGATCCCCTGGAGTCCCGCGAGCAGGCTCACCATGAAGAACGGATAGCCGCACCAGATGTTGATGAAGGTGATGACGGGCAGTGCAGTGCTGGAATCGGAGAGCCATTCGACCCCGCTCCCGCTGATCCCGAACGTGGTGATCAGGTAGTTCACGATGCCGTTGGGGTTCAGCAGCATGCGCCACAGCACTGCGACGACCGCCACGGTGAACAGCCACGGGAGGATGAAGATCGTCCGGAACACCGCGCGCACCACGGGGCTCAGCACCTCGGAGTTCAACAGCATCGCGAAGGCGATCCCGATGACGAAGTGGGCGATCACGCTGATCCCCGCGAAGAGCGCCGTGTTCCTGGTGGCCTTCCAGAAGGTCCCGTCACCGAGCACCTGGCGGTACTTCTCCAGCCCCACGAACTCCGAGGAGGGGACGGTGACGGCCGAGTCCTGGAAGGAGTACCAGATGACCATGCCGATCGGCACGGCCATCAGCACCAGCATCACGATGAGCGTCGGCGACAGGAAGGCATAAGGTCGCAGGGGTGATCCCTGCAGGCCGTGACGGCGGCCGCGCCCACGATGTAGGCGCGGCCCCTCGAGCTTCGGCTCGAGGGCGGTGGAGGCGGTCATGGGATCTCCTTCGAGGTCGTTGGCGGCGAGAGGGGCGAACCCGCTCACAGCTCCGCCGACCACGCCTCCTGTGCGGCGGTGAGCGCCTGGGCGACGTCCTGAGAGCCCTCGAGCGTCTTCTGCAGCTGCTCGGCGAAGTCGCGCATCAGCTGCTCCGCGACAGGCAGGCCGACGAACTCGTTGACGGGCGTTCCGGCCTGCCAGACCTCGAACGCGGTCTTGGTGACCTCGTCGTCCTCGACGCCGTCCGGGACGGCGACGGAGTTGCCCGGGAAGGCGTTGGCGGCGGTGGCCATGCGGGCGTTGACGTCCTCGCTCATCAGGAACTGGACCAGCTTCCAGGCGGCCTCCTTGTTCTCGGATGCCTCCGCGACCCCGATTCCCCAGCTGCCGTAGGTCACGCCAGGGGCGTCGACCTCACCCGTCGCAGAGGGCATCGCGGCGACCTGGAACTCGAGGTCCGGGGAGTTCGTGCGGAACATGTTCACGTGAGCGACGGTGTCGACGATCATCGCGACGCGTCCGGAGCTGAACTCCTCCACCTTGTCCTGCTCCTTCATGGTCGAGGAGCCCGAGGCGATGAGGCCCTGGTCGTTGAGGTCGACGATGAAGTCCAGGACGCTCGCGACCGCGTCGCTCTCGAGGGCGGGCGCCCCGTCGGAGAGCATCGACTGCCCGTCGGCCCAGAGCCAGGACATGACGTCGTTCTGCACTCCGTTCGGGGCCTCGAGGGAGAGCGGCAGCGCCCATCCGGCGACGTTCGGATCTGCGTCGACCGCGGCCTTCGCTGCAGCCAGGAAGTCCTCGCGGGTCGCCGGGGGTGCATCGATGCCCGCGGCGTTGAGTGCCTTCAGGTTCATGAAGAGCATGTAGGCGAAGTTCGCGACCGGGATCATGCGAGTCGCGCCGTCGACCTCCACCTTCGCGGCCAGCTCCCCGTCGTCGTAGGAGGCGTCGCTCATGAGCTGGTCCAGATCGGCGAGGGCGTTCTGGGTGGCCAGGTCGTGCACCCATGCACCGTCCAGACCCATCACGTCGGGCATGGTCCGGGATGCCGCACCGGCGATGAGCTGCTCTTTGGTCGCGGCGTACGGACCGGAGAGCAGCTCCACGGTGATTCCGTCGTTGGCGGCCTCGAACTCGTCCATCAGCTCTCGGAGGAAGCCTTCCGGGAGCTCCGGCTCCCACCACTGCTGGAACTCGAGCTTCCCGTCGCCGCCCGATCCGCCGCCCGTTCCGGAGCCGCCTCCGCATGCTGCGAGGGCTCCCGCGGCAGAGACAGCACCCATGCCCGCGAGGACAGTGCGGCGATTCAGAGCACCCTTGCTCATGACAACCTCCCAGTTGCGTCTTACTGCGCTTCTTTGCTGGCTTATGCAGGCTTCTGCGTGCATGCCGAGGAGCGTAGAGGTGCGCCAGATCACTTGTCAATGGCGGCCTGCGGGCGAACTGACTAGCCCTTCTCGCCGTATGGCGCAATGACCACCGCACTAGAACGCAGATCTCCCCGCGGTGATGCGGTATCGTGCACGAAGTTGCGCGCACGCAGTCACTGGTTGCGTCCACATTGATCGCACGTACGTGGTCAGGTGGTGTCACCAAGATCGGGGAGACGCCCACCACGGCGAAGCCGCACCCGACGGACGAAGGGAAACTGCAATGCTGCCTGCAGGCAGGAAGTCGGAGCTCGAGGCGATCGTCGCGAGCTCGGGACACGTCACGGTCACCGAGCTCGCCTCGCGCTTCGGCGTCTCCGTCGACACGATCCGTCGAGACCTGGACGCCCTGAGCGCGGAAGGAAAGGTGGTCCGCACTCGAGGGGGCGCGATGAGCAAGTCGACCACGGCGTGGCCGGAGCTCACGGTGAATGTCCGGCAGGGCGTCCAGAACGCCGCCAAGGAGGAGATCGCCTCGCTCGCCGTCGGTCTCATCTCCGACAGCTCATCGATCATCATCAACGCGGGGTCGACAGGACTCGCTGTCGCACGCGGACTCTCCGCCCTCCGTGATCTCACCATCGCCACGAACAACGTGCTGCTGCCCTCGGTGATCGACCCGGCCTGCCTGCGGGAGCTCTATCTCCTGGGCGGACGGGTGAGGATCGGCTCCCAGGCCACGATCGGCGCTCTCACCCTCGGCCTCTCCCCCAGCGGGACGCCGATCTCCATCGCTGCTGACATAGCGCTGATCAGCGTCGGCGCGATCTCCGTGGATCGCGGGTTCTCGACCGGCGACCCCGGGGAGGCGCAGATGATGGCCTCGATGATGGAGCGGGCGGACAAGGTGGCCCTGATGGTGGACTCCTCGAAGTTCGACAAGCGCCTGTTCGCCGAGGTCGCTCCCCTCTCCGGCGCGGACTACCTGATCACGGACGCCGCGCCTCCGGCGGCACTCACAGCTGCTCTCGAGGATGCCGGGGTCACTGTCCTGGTCCCGACCTCGGCGGCCTGAAGCCTCCGTCCTCACCTCCCGTGTGCCACCGCCGGGATCTGCGTGGCGAGCTTCCCTCCGGAGACGTCCACGAGCGTCCCGGTGATGTACGAGGCCTGGTCGCTGGCGAGGAAGATCAGCAGGTCGGCGACATCGTCCGGGCTTTCCCAGCGACGCAGCGAGAGGGTGTCCAGCAGGCGGTCCTGCCGCTCGGCGGGCATGTCGGCGAAGCCGTTCATGGCGGTGGGGACCATGCCGGGGGCGTAGGCGTTGACGGTGATGTCGTGGGGGCCGAGCTCGGAGGCGAGCACGCGGGTCAGCTGCACCACGGCGGCCTTCGAGGCGGCATAGGCGGCGCTGCCCACGCTCGGCACGATCGCGGCGAACGACGCGGCGTTGAGGATCCGCCCGCGCCCGGCCCTCTGCATGTGCGGGGCGACCTCCCGGCACATCAGGAAGGTGCCGCCGGTGTTCACGTCGAAGCACTTCTGCCAGGTGGCCCAGTCGGTCTCGACCACGGTCGAGTCCGCAACGATCCCGGCGTTGTTCACGAGCACGTCGATCGTGCCGTGGCGCTCCACGACGGCCTCGACCGCGCGGTGCACGGAGTCGGGGTCGGCGACGTCGCAGACCACCTGGTCCACGGTCGGCGCACCCTCCGCCGCCTCGTCCGGGAAGGCGAGGTCGAGCGCAACCACGCGCGAGCTCTCCTCGGCGAAGCGTGCGGCGATGGCCGCGCCGATCCCGCGCGCCGCCCCGGTCACCACGACCACCCTGTCCCGCAGATCCAGCTCCATCGCCCTGTACTCTCCTGCGGCTCCCGTGCCGCGCTCGGTGTGCGGCCCGTCGGCCGCGCTAAATAGTCATACTATTGGGTGACGTCGGCCCGTGGGGCCGGGAGGTCGCCGCAGAGGACCTGATGGCGAGGACGCCCGAGGAGGAGCGAGATGACGACGGACGGGACGACGGCGAGCGGACGAGGCGCGCAGGACGAGTCGCCGCACGGCGCGGGCGCGGCCGGTCCTCGCACGGTGTGGATCACCGGCGCAGGCAGCGGCATGGGGCGCGCGACGGCGCTGCGGGCCGCGCGCTCGGGCTGGACGGTCGCTCTGAGCGGCAGGCGGGACGAGGTGCTCGAGCAGCTCGCGTCCGAGATCCGCGAGGAGGGCGGCAGCGCACTGGTCGCACCGCTGGACGTCCAGGACCGCGAGGCCGTGCGGGGCGTCTCCGAGCGGATCTCCGAACGCCTCGGCGGGATCGACGCGCTCGCGCTCGCCGCCGGCCTCAACGCGCCGAAGCGGCGCTGGGACGATCAGGACCTGACGGAGTTCGACGCGATCCTCGCCACGAACCTCACCGCGGTCGCGACCACGATCGATGCCGCCCTCCCCCACCTGCGCGAGCGCGGCGGGCAGGTCGTGGTGATCTCCTCCTATGCGGGCTGGTCCTTCCAGCCCGGTGCGGGGGTCGCCTACTCGGCGAGTAAGACGGCGCTCGGCTCCCTGGTGCGCACCCTGAACCAGCAGGAGGCCGCGCACGGGGTGCGGGCGTGTCATCTGTGCCCGGGCGATGTCGCGACCGACTTCCTCGATCAGCGCCCCTCCGTGCCGGACGCCGGGGCCCGCGCACGGATGCTCACCGCGGAGGACATCGCCCGCACCGCCTGCTTCGTGCTCGACTCCCCCGCGCACGTGCGCATCGACGAGCTGGTCGTCTCCCCCGTCTCGCAGGCATGACCGCCGGGGCGAGCGCCTTCGAGCAGGCGCTTGACCAGCTCGGCGCCGCGATCGTCGGCGGCGAGCTGGAGGCCGGCGCCGCGGACACGATCGAGGGGTTCATCGCCCGCACCGGCGCCTCCCGCAGCGTGGTCCGCGAGGTCACGCGCGTGCTGGCCGGACTCGGGATGCTGAGCGCCGGCCGACGGGTCGGCCTGCGCATCCTCCCGATCAGCGAGTGGGACCTGCTGGACCCGCGGGTGATCCGCTGGCGCCTCGAGGGCCCGGACCACGCGCGGCAGCTTGCGGAGCTGCGCTCCCTGCGCCATGCGGTCGAGCCCGCGGCGGCAGCGGCCGCGGCCCGTGAGATCCGCAGCGGGGGCGGGAGCACCCACGCACTCGCCGCCGCCGCAGAGGCGATGGTCGAGGTGGCCGACGGGCCCGAGTCCGGAGCCTTCCTGGCCGCGGACCGGGCCTTCCACGCCGAGGTCCTCGCCCTGTCCGGCAACGCGATGCTCGGGCGGCTGCGCGCCGTGATCGAGGAGGGCCTGCGCCACCGGGCGACCGTGGAGCGGGGCGAGCAGGCGCCCGATCGGCACGATCTCGGCCTGCATCAGGAGGTCGTGGCCGCGATCGGCGCCGGCGACGAGGAGGGGGCCGCGGCGCGGATGCGGGAGATCATCGAGCGGGCGACGGCGGCACGCTGAGCAGTGCGGCGACGGAGCTGACCGCGGCGGAGCCTGCGGTCTTTGGGCTGAGCAGCTGCTGTAGGGCGCGGCCGAGCTGCGGGGCCCCGTCGGTGATGACCTGCATGGTGCGGTCGGCCCGCCGAGCTTCCCATCCGCTCGCGGTGCCATTCGGCGGGGGCCGCGATCATCCTCCGGCCGGAGCGCCAGGGCCGGCTCCGCTCCGCAGATGCCTCCCCATCGCCGTCGCCCGCGGGCTACGGTGAGCGTCGGGGTGGGAACGGAGGCGCGGGGTCGCCGCCGAGCGCCTCCTCGTCCATCAGATCTCGCAGAAGGAGTCGCACCATGTCGCAGCCGCCCGAGGGCAGCAACCCGCTGGATCCGCAGCACGGACAGGGCTCCGCGCCTGAGCCGACGAGCAGCGAATACGGCGCGCAGGACCCGGCGCCCTCCGCGGGCGGGACCGGGCAGGGGGCCGACCCCTACGCCGCCCCGTCGTCGGACCCCTACGGCCAGCAGTCCGCCGCGGCGTCCGGTGAGCAGGACGCCTGGGGCGCGCAGAGCGCGCCGTCGGCCCCGCAGCCGGGCGCCCAGGAGCAGGCCTGGGGCTCCGCGCAGAGCCCCGCGGCGGCGCCGCACCCCGTCGGCGGGGGCGCCTCCGGGGACGGCCGCCTCGGCGAGGCGGGCTTCTTCAAGGCGCTGTTCGACTTCAAGTTCGAGCACTTCATCACCGTGAAGTTCTCGTCGTTCCTCTACGTCATCGCGTTCGTCGTCGCGGCGCTGATGTGGCTGATGAGCATCGTCAACGGCATCTTCCTCGGACTCGCCTGGGGCAGCATGAACAGCTTCTACGGTGAGGGCGGATTCAATGCGTTCCCGCTGATCGTCTCGATCCTGTTCGGCTGGATCCCCTCGGTGATCGCGCTGATCGCGATGCGTCTCGGGCTCGAGTTCACGGTCGCGACCGTGCGCACGGCCCAGAACACCGGCCGCATCGCGGAGGCCTCGCAGCGCTGAGCCCGCTCCGGGCCTGCCCGGCCCGCACGCCGTCCAGGACGGGGCGTTCGCCGCGCGGCGGGCGCCCCGTTCACGATGGACTCGCAGCATGGGGACGGAGTGCGGGCCGGACGGCTGCGACCGGCACCGAGCAGGGTACCGGGAGGCACGGCGAGAGGTCCGGGGAGTCTGCACAGCAGCGGCCGGAGCAGGCCGAGCCCCCTCTCAGCCGTGCAGCCCGTCCACGGGATAGTCCACGAACGCGATGGACCGACCGTCCGGGCCAGTCCATGCAGGAGACGAGGATGTGCTCCCCGTCGGGATTCAGGACGTGGTCGTGCGTGCCATGGAGCAATTCTGCCCGGCCCCGTTCCATCCCTAACCCCGCCCTGGCCCCTGCCCCTCCCCGGCCCTTACGATCGACGGGTCCCCCTCCGCTTCCAGCGTCGGCAGCGAGTCCCCGCCCGTCCCGCCGCTGGAGGTCCCCCGATGACGCAGCCGCACGCTCCCCAAACGCCGCTCTCCCCTGGACGTCTGCGCCTGGTGATCCTCGCGATGGCGCTCGGCGCCTTCGCGATCGGCACCACCGAGTTCGCCTCGATGGGTCTGCTGCCCCAGATCGCGCGGGACCTCGAGGTCTCCACCCCGCAGGCCGGGATGCTCATCACCCTGTACGCGCTGGGCGTCGTGATCGGCGCGCCGCTGGTGACGATCGCGGCGGAGAATATGCCGCGCGCGAAGCTGCTGGTGCTGCTCATCGCGCTGATCGGGCTGGGCAATCTGCTCTCCGCCATGGCTCCGACGTTCTCTGCGCTGGCCCCCGCGCGCTTCGTCGCGGGCCTCCCCCACGGCGCGTTCTTCGGCGTCGCCTCGCTGGTCGCGGCGCGCCTGTCCCCGCCCGGACGGCGCGCCCGCTCCGTCTCGCTGGTGATGCTGGGGCTGACGATCGCGACGATGCTGGGCGTGCCCGCCTCCACCGCCTTCGGGCAGGTCGTCGGCTGGCGCTCCGCCTACGTGATCGTCGTGGTCGTCGCCGCTCTTAGCACGATCGCGATCTGGCGACTGGTGCCTGAGCCCGAGGGCGCCGGGGTCACCGGCTCGATCCGCGGTGAGCTGCGGGCGCTGCACCGCGCGCAGGTGTGGTTCGCGCTCGGCATCGGCTCGATCGGGTTCGGCGGCATGTTCGCGGTGTACAGCTACATCGGCGAGATCGTGCCCGGGGTGATGGGACTCGGCGAACGGGCGGTGCCGGTGGCGCTGTTCGTGTTCGGCGTCGGCATGACGATCGGGAACGTCCTCGCGGGGCGCGCCGCGGACCGCAGCCTCTACGGCACGATCTTCGCCGGCCTGATCGGCATGACGGTGAGCCTCACGGTCTTCGCCCTCGTGGCCGAGAACGCGATCGCCGGGATGATCCTGCTGCTCGCCCTCGCGATCACCTCGCAGCTCATGGGTCCCTCGCTGCAGCTGTTCCTGCTGGATGCCTCTCCGGATGCCCCCTCGCTCGCCGCAGCCCTGCACCACTCGGCGCTGAACATCGGCAACTCCCTCGGCGCGGCGCTGGGCGCGGCCGTGCTCGCCGCCGGCTGGGGCCTGCTCGCCCCGGCCTGGACGGGCGTGGCCCTCGCGATCGCCGGGCTCGGCATCGCCGGCTGGTCCTTCGCCGTGCACCGCCGCCAGCAAACGCATGCCGCCGCCGAGGCGCCGACGACGACCGACGGGGTCCCGGCAGTCTGCTGACTCCGGCGCCGACAAGTGCGCGCCTGCTCGGGCACGTGCAGGGGCAGGCGATGCTCACCGTGCAGGTCGGGCTCGAGGTGGCCGCCGCGGGGGGGCCTCCGTCGCTCCCACCGGCGGCTCTTACGCCCGCTCGACCGTGGTCTTCGACGTGGCTGTCTCACTCAGTTCAGGGGTTCACGACGAGCGTGACACAAGGGGCGGACAGTCGATGAGCGTCACAGCGCGTGAAGCGAAGCTTTCGTCAGTGCCGACATGCGTCGACCGCAGCGCTCCAGGAACCGAAGCGGTCGACGACGGTCGAGCGGGACGGGGCCGCGTTCTCTCGCGACCAGGTGCCGTAGTCGGCTGTGCTGCCGCCGGGGTGCTCGGCAAGGAAACGAGTCATGTACTCCCCCACCTCGGCGCGGCTGCGGTTCTTGATCTTCGACGCGTTGGGGGTGCCGCCTGCCTCGGTCAGCAGTTCGGACCAGAGCTTCCCGGTCCTGCGCTGCAAAGTCGCCATCGTGGGGCACCCCGCGATGCGGGCCCAGGCTGTGTACCGGACGGTTGTGATCCGCGGGCCCAGAGCATCGATCGCCGCGCGCTCGTGATCGAGAGGGTTGGTCTCGTCGGCCGGTTGCTCCCAGTCGCGCGGAGCGGCGACCGCTTCGACCCAGGCGGGGTCGAAGCCCTCGGGATCGTGGAGTACGGCGAGGACCGTGCTGACGGCCTCGATCCAGCTGCCTCCGCGATGCCTGCACAGTCGCTGCCGGATGAGTGCGCCGGACGGAGCGGCAGGATGCCGGGCGAGCCATTCCTCGACGGCTCGGAAGGTGGTGCCGCCGTCCGGGGCCTGCACGGCGGAGAGGACAGCTGCCCAGAGGTCCTCATCGCTGAAGGAGCTGCGCGGTGCGCCCGTGTCCGTGCCGATCCCTGCAGCCTTCAGAGCCTCGTTCCAGGTGCCGAAGCGGATCGCCGCGGTCTGGTGGCCCGCCTGGATGACGTCATCCTGCGTAGCGCGGTCACAGCTGTGGTCGCACGCGTCCTCGACGCCCTGGTCACCTCATCAGGCGTCTCGACCGAGGACCTTCGGACTCGCCTGCCGGTGCTGGCGCTCATCATGTGCCCTGACCCTGCAGCGCATCAACTGGTCTGGGAGCGCTGCTGGCGCCCGCTGTTCCGTTCGATCCGGAAGCAGAAGCTGCTCGACGAGCTCGATCAACAGCTTGAGGACGGAGAAGGGCTCAGCAGGCCGCACCTCTGGGAAGACGCGGATGCGGGCCCGCCGCACAGGGCGTAGTCGACACCTTCCCCTGTCGACTGCAGGGCAGTGAGCTTACCCTTCCTTCACACGGCTCCACGCCACCTCCACCAGGTCAGCACCCTCCGCTAGGTCACGGAAGGTCCTCACGGCGACGAGCAGCGCCTCGGAAGCGGGACGGAGCGAACGCGACATCCTCCCCATCTGCAAGGCAATGCTCTGCAAGTCCGCGATATCGGAGGCAGGGATCTCCTCCGCCAGTTCACGCAGCGGCTCCACCAGCTCCTCGGGCAGCAGCCCGGCATCCAGCTCCGCAGACACCCCTATCGCGCGGTGCAGCAATGCGGTGTACTCCCGCCAGGACGTCGAGGCGGCATTCGCACTGCCCAGCAGTGCCCCGCTCCTGCCCCCGAGCTCGTTCGCCACACGCGTGAAGTACGCTTGCGCCTGCACAGGGGTCACCGCTGCAGCGGCCGGCTTCACCATGGCAGTCCGCATGGCCCTTCCGAACTCCTCGAAGTCCCCGACGAAGGCTTCGAAGTCGGCGACGAGCTCGGGCGTCGACCGTTCGATCGCGGCCAGGAGATCGTCGAGAGCGGGTTGATCTTCGACGATCCCGCCAGTCTCCTCGCCCGCGCCGTCGGTCTCTCCATGTACTGACTTCGCGGTGGCGTCGAGCACGTCGGCCAGCCGGTCGGTGACCTCCTTCAGCACTCGCCGATACGCGGCGCTGTCGGGGTCCGCATTATGCGCGTCTCCTACCCGGACTCCTCGATGATCGAACAGATCCTGCTTGATCGGGTCCGCGCTGCCCGGCTCGAATAGCCCGCGCGGCTCGAGCCAGATGAGCGGCAGGAGAGTCGACCGCTCGGCGGCGGCGTCCCGCTGTGCCATGAAGTGTAGGTACTCGCGCCGGCAGCCGTCGCGCCTCAGATAGGCAGGCGTGATGAACGGGATCATGAAGTCGGCCAGGGATTCCTCGCCCTCGAGTCGCCTCCAGAGATCCTCGCCCCAGGTTCCTTGTTCGACGTCGATGAACGTCTGGACGGCGCGATCATGCACGTTGGCCATCGTGTCGACGATGTCCTGGGCGAACCCGCGCAGATCCCCCGTGTACCGCCCGTTCTGATCGGCGTGGGCATAGCTGATGAACACCCGCGCCTCGGGGAGTTCGGGGACAGTGCCCTGGTTCATGGTCATCCTTTCGTCCATGTGTAATTTCTTCCCGTCAGCTCCGCGGGAGTCACGCCCCGACCTCACCCAGGCGGACCGGTCGCACAGCGCGCCGAGCGGGACCGCCCAGATCGACTCGCCCAGACGGACCGTTGTCGCACCGCCATAGACGATGAATGCCCGCTCAGCGCTGCGCGGGTGCTGCTCCCGGAAGCGACGGATCCCGGTGAGCTGCTTGTCCGAGACGGACGTCCCGGACTTCACCTCGATCGGGAGGAGGGATCCGTCGGCCACACGGATCACAAGATCCACCTCGACGGTGCGGCCGCTCACGTTCTCGCGCCAGTGCAGAAGTTCTTCCCCGAGATCGGACCAGCCCATATGCGCTCGCAGCTGCTGGGCCACGAGCGCCTCGAACACACCGCCGCGAAACCGGTCGGAGAGGTCGTGGACCGCATCGGGGGATGCGAACACGCTCAACGCGATGTCGGCGGGATACAGCTTGGCCGTCGAACGCGGCGTCCGCCGCGGGCTCCGCGTGAGATTGGGAAGCTCGGTGAGGAGGAACCGCCGCTCGAGGATGTCGAGATACCTGTTGATCGTCGGGGCGGTGACACCCACGTCGGAGGCGATCTTGGAGACGTTCGCGAGCGCGGCCGGCTCGCGGAGGAGACGCTGGAGCACCTCCATCGCGACCCTCTCGTCCATGCGCTCATCCGGCAGCACGGACTCCGACAGCACCGCCCTCATGTCGTCCCGCACGCGCCTGGCCGTCGGACGCCCCAGAGCACCTGTTCCGAGCCTGTAGAACGGGAGACCGCCCTGCGTCATGGTGGAACGGCGATCGTCCACAGGATCACCCCAGTTCCCGACCGGCTCACCGCGAACCAGTTCATCCACTACTGACCATGCCCCGGCAGTAGTGTCCTCCAGCAGTTCGGCCTCGCTCAACGGCTCAAGCGTGTACCGCACCGACCGTCGCGCCAGAGGGTCCGACCCGTCCAGTCCCGAGAGTCCCAGCGATGCTGACCCAGTGAGCACGCATCGGACCGACGTGGGATCGGCATCGAGCATCGACTTGATCGCCATGGGCAGGTCAGGCGCGCGCTGGGCCTCATCGACAGCGAAAGGCTGCGGCAATGACCCGATCCAGCCCACCGGGTCGGTGCGAGCCGCATGCAGGGTTGTCTCATCCACGAGTGACGGCGTGACTGCCAGGACCCCCTGATCTCTCAGATGGGTCATGAGACTCGTCTTGCCGACCGCGCGGGCGCCCTCGACGATGACGACGGGCGACTGCTCGATCGCTCGGGTGATCGGTCGCTCTAGGAACCTCGAGACATACATGCTTAGATTCTACAGTTGATGCTGCTATTTATTGCAAGTCTCTATAGAAGATGAGCATCCGACGGGGCCCACGACCTGCACGCGCCGCCAGCCTCACCCATCCATCGGCCCTGCTCCGCAGGCTGGGCCCGGCGTCCCGCCGCAGCACTCCGCAGCCGCAGGAAACACCGATCGTGACGAGGATGGAGCACCCGTGTCAGGTCTCTCCCGCCCGCTCGAGAACCGTGCCCTGTTCGCGGACCAGGGCGTATTGACGCTGCTGCGCACCGATCATGCGCCGTTCACGCTCGACCTGCTGGCCGAGCACCTCGCCGGTGACGTGCGCTCGCGCACCGCAGCGGACCTCTACGACCTGTTCACCGGGGTTCGTGGTGGGCCTGCTGCTGATGCTGCGGTCCCGCAAGACCATCGTGAACACCCAGAGCGCTCCCGGCCACCCAGTCTCCGAGCGTTGGGACCCCCCTCCCACCGTCGGATCCCCCGCAGCACCCGGTCGACGTGGCCAGAGCCTTCGAACACCGCAGCGCCCGCGGGCCTGCGGCGTTCGTGCTGGTCACGAGCAGATTTGCTCCCCATGCCCGCCCGACCCGGGCCCGCATGGGCGCAACCTTAATCAGCACGGATCCCGGCCCAGCGACGACACCTTCACCAAACCCCTCCCATACATCCGATGTTTCCTGGTAGCGTCGCCCTCACACAGACATGGGAGGACCCACGTGAAGTTCCTGGCATACGGCCCGCACGGCAGCGAGAACGCCGCGGTGATCGACGGTGATCGCACCTTCGACCTGCGCCCCCTGATCGGCGAGGCACGCGTGGTGGACCGCGCATTCCTCGAGGCCGACGGCATCACCCGCACCCGCGCCGCCCTCGACGCCGGTGATCTGCCCGAGCTCACCGCCCTGGGGGCCGAGCGCCGGGGTGCCCCGCTGACCCCCGGGAAGATCCTGTGCATCGGCCTGAACTACCGCGACCACGCCGCGGAGACGAACGCGGAGATCCCTGCGGAGCCGATCGTGTTCATGAAGGCCGCGGACACCGTGGTGGGGCCCGACGACGACGTGCTGATCCCCCGCGGCTCGCGCAAGACCGACTGGGAGGTGGAGCTCGGTGTGGTGATCGGCTCGACCCTGCGCCGCACCGACAGCGAGGAGGAGGCGATGAGGGCCGTTGCCGGCTACGTGCTCTCCCACGACGTCTCCGAGCGCGAGTACCAGCTCGAGCGGGGCGGCACCTGGGACAAGGGCAAGAACTGCGAGACCTTCAACCCGCTGGGCCCCTGGCTGGTCACCGCCGATGAGATCGCGGACGTGCAGGACCTGGGCCTGCGCCTGAGCGTCAACGGCAAGCGCCACCAGGACGGCACCACGGCGAACCAGATCTTCCCGGTGGCCGAGGTGGTGCGCTACCTCAGCGAGTTCATGACCCTCTACCCCGGGGACGTGATCAACACGGGCACCCCGGCAGGCGTGGCGCTGGGCCTGCCCGGCACTCCCTATCTGCGGTCCGGCGACGTGGTGGAGCTGGAGATCGATCAGCTCGGAGCCCAGCGCCAGACCTTCCGCGACGCCTGACTGCTCGCCCCGCTCTCCTCGCCCCAATGGCCACCCGCACGAAGGATCCGCATATGACCCGCACCCCGACCGACGACAGCACCTCCTTCACCGATCCCTACCGCGGTCTCGCGGTGGTGGTCACCGGTGGCGGCTCCGGCATCGGCCGCGCCACCAGCGCGCGGTTCCTGGCCCTGGGCGCAAAGGTCGCCGTGATCGACCTCGATCCCTCCGGCGCACCGGAGGGCTCCGTGCGCGTGAGGGCAGACATCGCTGACCGTGCTCAGGTGGAGCAGGCCGTCGCGGAGTGCGCGCAGCAGCTGGGCGGCATCGACGTGGTCGTCAACAACGCCGGCATCAGCGCGGTGGGCGACGTGACCGCGAACGACGACGAGGAATGGGCACGGGTTCTGTCCATCAACGTGACCGCGATCGCGCGGGTGAGCGCGGCCGCCCTGCCGCACCTGCGCCGGTCCGGATGCGCCTCGATCGTGAACATGTCCTCGATCGCCGCCACCGCGGGCCTGCAGGAGCGCGTGCTGTACTCGGCGACCAAGGGCGCCGTGCAGGCGATGACCATGGCGATGGCCACCGATCACCTGGGCGATGCGATCCGCGTGAACTGCGTGAACCCCGGCACCGTCACCACCGAGTTCGTGGACCGCATGCTGCAGAAGTTCCCGGATCCGGTGGCCGAGCGCAAGGCGCTGGACGCGCGCCAGCCCACCGGGCGCATGGTCACCCCCGAGGAGGTGGCCGAGACCGTGGTGTTCCTGGCCTCCCCCCTGAACACCTCCACCACCGGGACCTCTGTCGCGGTGGACGGCGGCATGCAGGGACTTCGAGCCCGTCCCCGCTGAGGATCCCCGATGACCACCCGCGATGTGCAGCACCGCAGTCGGTGCACGACCCAGGAGAGCAGGTTGACATGAGCCAGATGGCGGTGACCGACAAGGCGATCTCGGCGATCAAGAACATGATCATCGACGGTGAGCTGAAGCCCGGCGACAGGCTCCCCCCGGAGAAGCAGCTCTCCGAGCGGATCGGGGTGAGCCGCAACTCCCTGCGGGAGGCCGTCAAGGCGCTGTCGGTGATCCAGGTCCTCTCCGTCAGGCAGGGGGACGGCACCTACGTGACCTCGCTCGAACCCGAGCTGCTGATCGAGGCGCTCGGCTTCGTGCTGGACCTCCACCAGGACGCGGAGGTGCTGCACATCATGGAGGTGCGCCGCCTGCTGGAGCCCACCGCCGTGGAGAAGGCATGCGCGCACCTTGAGGAGGCGGACTACCAGTACCTGGAGGAGCTGATGGCGCCCCTGGGCCCGGACTCCCCCGTGGGCGAGCTGGTGGAGGCCGACATCGCCTTCCACCACCACATCAACTCCCGCTGTGGCAACGCCTACCTGGTCTCGCTGCTGGACGGGTTCGCCAGTGCCACCGCCCGGGCCCGGCTGTGGCGCGGTCTCACCGAGGGGGCCTCGGTGGGGCGCACGCTGGAGGAGCACCATCGGATCATCAGCGCCATGCGGGAGGGCAGGGCGGATCTGGCGAAGGTCTACGCGGCCGCTCACGTGGCCGGGGTGGAGGCCTGGGTGATCCGTGGGGCGCGGGCCGGGGACGACACCGACTCGTCTGCGCCGGTGCCGGTCGTCTGAGATCAGGGGTCAGCCCCGCGCCTCTCCTGCCCTGGTGTACACGCGGGCAGCGGTGCCGTGCAGGATCTGCCGCTGGTCGGCCTCGCTCTCCTGCCCCAGTCGCTCCAGCAGTCCGCTGGTGCCGGATCCCAGGTCGAAGGGCGTCGGGGCGATCGGCCAGTCGCTGCCGAACATCAGCCGCGCGGGGCCGAACTGCTCCAGTGCCACGTCCACGGCCTGCTCGAGTGCGCCGTCCCCGCTGGTGGCCAGGCCCGAGACCTTGGCGACCGTGCGCTCGCAGGCGGCGATCCGCGCCAGCGCGGCGCGCCAGCGGTCCATCGCGGGTGCATCGCCCAGTGGCGGCTTGCCGAGGTGGTCCAGCACCAGGGTCAGCTCCGGGTGGGCATGTGCCAGGCGCACCACCTGATCCATGTGACGCGCGAACGCGTCGGGGACATCCAGTGCCAGGCCCGCACGTGAGACGAGGTGCAGGGAGTCCGCCACGGCGGGGCGCTCCAGGAACCCCGCATCGGGTTCGTCGTGCACCAGGTGCCGCACGCCCACCACGCGCTGCATGAACGCTGCATCGCCCAGCAGGTGCTCCACCTGGGCGGGGTTCTCCAGCGGGAGCCAGGCCACCACGTCCGCGCGCATGGCCGGGACCTGGGCGGTGCCTGCCTCGATCCGTTCTGCGGTGCGCTGCATGTGGGCGGTGTCCCCGGGGGTGTCGTCGGCGTGCACCAGCACCACCCGGGTGGCGCCCAGGGCGGCGAGCGCCGGGCCCACCTGCTCCCAGGCTCCCGTGCGCTGCAGGGCCGGTGCCCGGTGCGTCCATGCGTAGGCGCTCGCCTCGAGGTCCCACAGGTGCAGGTGTGCATCGGTGATCGCCCGCCCAGGGCGGTGCCCGGGCGCCGGCGTCCCCGTTCCGGGCCCCTCAGCGGACATCGATCTGCTCCCACACCTCGGGCGGGACGGGGGTGCTCATCCGTTCGATGTTCGACCGCACCTGGGCGGCGGTTCGCATCCCCAGCACCACGGACCGGATCGCCGGGTGCAGTAGGGGGAACTGGATCGCGAGATCGGGCAGCTCGACCCCGTGATCACCGGCGATCGCGGCGATCTCACGGGCCCGCTCGAGCATGGCCACGGGTGCCTGGCCGTACTCGTAGGTGGCATCATCCGGCGGTTCGGGCCTGGCCAGGATCCCGGAGTTGAACACGCTGACGGCCACGACGGCCACGTCATGGTGCTGGCAGGCCGGGAGCAGCTCGCTGGCGGCAGGCTGCTCCAGCAGGGTGTACCTCCCCGAGACCATCACCAGGTCCAGCAGGCCGGTACGCACGGCGCGGGTGAGCACCGTACTGTCCTTGGAGCCGACGCCGATGGCGCGCACCAGCCCCTCCTCGCGCATGGCGACCAGGGTGGGCAGGGCCTCTCAACCGCGAGGGCTCCCGGTCCCTGTGCCGCGAGAACGTGGCCCCTTTGCCCTGCCCCTGGGGCTCCTGCTTCACCTTCACCCGCGCCGGGTGCTCCACCAAGCCCGAAGAGCGCACGTCGAGGCCCTCCCGGTTCAGGCGTGGAGGCCTTTTCGGCTCACGCGCGGAGGCCCCCCGGCTCACCCGGGGAGGCCCTCCCGGCTCACGCGCGGAGGCCCTCTCCGCTCAGGCGTCGGGGCGTTCCCGCGAGGCCTCGAAGTCCAGCGGCAGGCGCGGCGCCGGGGCCTCGGAGGGGGCATGGAGGTGCAGGGCACTCAGGAGGGGCTGCTCGCCGGTGCACTCGATGCGCAGACGGCTCACCTCCACCGGTGTCTCGAGCCGATGGAGGCGGCGCACGCCGATCGTGCCACCCTGCGCGATCACCGCGCCCGACTCGTCCAGCACGCGATGGGTGTGCACGCGCTGCCCAGTGGTGATGTCCTCGCGCAGTTCGAGGTGCTGGACCATGAGCGGGGTCTCGGTGGCCGCCTCCCAGATGCTGCCGTCCTCGGAGCGGGCGCGCAGGGGGACCTGCTGCGGGTCGCCGAAGCGGGCATCGAGCGCGTCGCGCAGCTCGCGGCAGCGCTCCACGTCCCTCTGGTCGATCAGTCCCCACCGGTCCGGCGGCAGGTTCAGCAGCAGGTTGGCCCCCAGGCCGATGGAGCGGTCGTGGATGGCCAGCAGGTGCTCGAGGGACTTGGGCTCCTGATCGGCGTGCCAGAACCACCCGGTGCGGATGGACACGTCGCACTCGGGCGGGAGGTAGCGTTCCTGCCCGAAGCTCACGGTGTCCTCGTCGTAGTTGTTCAGGTCCGCGCTGCTGGTCACGTACCAGCAGGGATCGGCGGCCAGGCCGTCCTCGTTGCCCACCCAGCGGATGGTGGCCGGCCCCATGTTGAACACCATCGCCCCGGGCTGCAGCTCGTCGATCAGGGCGCCGATGCGGTCCCAGGCGTACTCGCGCCCCGCGGACCCGGCCCCGTCGAACCACAGCTCCACCAGCTCGCCGTAGTTCGTGCACAGCTCACGCAGCTGGGCCAGGTAGAACTCGTCGTACGCCTGCGGGTCCTCGTACTGGGGGGCGTTGCGATCCCAGGGGGACAGGTACAGGCCCAGGCCCACCCCGTGGCGGCGGCAGGCGTCGGCCACCTCGCGCACCACATCGCCCTGGCCGTCACGGAACGGGGAGGAGGCCACGGAGTAGTCGGTGGTGGCGGTGGGCCACAGGCAGAACCCGTCGTGGTGCTTGGCCGTCAGCACCACGTAGGCCGCCCCGAGATCCTTGGCGGTGCGCACCCACTGATCGGCATCGAGCTCGCTGGGAGCGAAGTCCGCGGCGGGGATGGTGCCGTCGCTCCACTCGACCCCACCGAAGGTGTTCACCCCGACGTGGAAGAACACGCCCAGTCCGGCCTGCTGCCAGGCCAGCTGCTCGGGTGTGGGCGCGATCAGCGAGACGGGGGCGGCGGGCCCGGCGGGGCGGGACTCGTTCGTGGAGGCAGGGGTGTCGCGGCTCATGCCCCCATCCTCACAGATGTCGGGTCAATTCGCGAGCCGCAGGCATGCCGTATTCGCCCGTACTGGGCTGATGCCAGACGATTCCGAAGCAGACATCGGTAGTCTTGGGTGCATGCGACTTGATCCACGCCATCACCTGCTGGACCGCACACCGGCACGCGACTGGACCGACGCCTACCCCATCGGCAACGGGCACCTGGGGGCCATGGTGTTCGGCGATCCCCAGCAGGATCGGCTCCAGGTCAACGATGCCGGCGTATGGCGGGGCAGGCCCGATCCGCGCTCCCTGCCCGCCGGGGCGGCCGCCGCGGTGCTCGAGGCCCGCGAGGCCGCACTGCGCGGTGACGTGCAGGCCGCCGATGCCGCCACCCGGCGCACCCAGTCCGGGAACGCGCAGATGTACCAGCCGTTCCTGGACCTGCGGATCCACCGCTCCACGGGCGGCTCCCCGCCCGCTCCCTCGGCGCGGATGCTGGATCTGCGCAACGGCTGGGCCATCACCATCGCCGAGCAGCTGCGTGCCGTCACCGGCGTGAGCATGGCCGATGACGTGCTGCTGGACCGGCGCGCGCTCGGCTCCCCCACCGATCTGGCTCTCAGCGTGTCCTCCCCGCACGAGCAGTCCGTGGCCGCACGCACCGCCTCCCACCCCGGTGCCGTGGTGCTGGTGGAAGCGCTGCGGGTGGGTGCGAGCGTGGATCCCGATGCAGGCGGGGACGACGCCGTGCGCACGCCCGGATCGTTCACCGAGTCGGTCCATGCGAGCTGGGCGCTCGAGCTGCGCAGCGACGGGACGGCCAGCGCGGACCTCGCCGCTCCCGCCCCGTCGATTCGGGTGCACGGTGCCACCTGGGTCGAGCTGCGGCTGGTCTCGGCCACCCAGTTCGCCGCCGACGGCACCCTGCGGGTTCCCGATGCCGCTGCACTGGAGGCGGAGGTGCTGGATCATCTCCACCGCCTCGCCCCCCTCGGCCATGCCGAGCTCGCCACTCGGGCGGAGGAGGCGCACCGCGAGCTCTACGAGCGGGTCGACCTGGACCTGGCCGCCCCGTCCGGCCCCACCCCCTCGCCGTACCGCGATCGCTCCCCGGCGGCCATGCCCACCACGGCGCAGCGCCTGGACGATCTGCGAGCCGATCCCGAGCACGCCGACGGGCCGGACCTGGTGGCCCTGCTCGCCCACATGGGCCGATACCTGCTGATCAGCGGCGGAGTGGGCGAGGGTCCCCCGCTGAACCTGCAGGGCATCTGGAACGAGTCGACCGCTCCCCCCTGGTTCAGCGACTACACGATCAACATCAACACGGAGATGAACTACTGGCCCTCCGGGCCCGGGCAGCTGCCCGAGGTGCTGCCCGTCCTGCGCACGTGGCTCGAGCTGCTGTCCCGGCAGGGTGAGCGCGTGGCGCGCGAGGTGTACGGCGCCCGCGGTTGGACCGCCCACCACAACTCGGACCGCTGGGGCTTCGCCGCCCCGGTCGGCGACGGCCAGGACCGCCCGCAGTGGTCGTTCTGGCCGCTCGGCGGGGCCTGGCTGACCAGCACCCTGGTGGACCTGCTGCGCTTCACCCCCGAGGGCCCGTCGCCCGCGGCAGCGCTGGCCGAGGGCGCCGCACGCTTCGTGCTGGACCTGCTGATCGAGCTGCCCGACGGAACGCTCGGCACCGCTCCCTCGACTTCACCGGAGAACCAGTTCGTGCTGCCGGACGGCACCGCGGGCGAGGTGCACGTGTCCACCACCAGCGACCTGGCGATCATCCGCCAGCTGCTGACGGACCTGCTGGAGATCTCCCGCACCACGGAGGTCGAGGAGGAGCTGCTGGAGCTGGCCGAGGCGGCGCTGTCCCGCCTGCCCGGCGAGCGCGTGCTGCCCTCCGGCCTGATCGCCGAGTGGTCCGACGACGAGCTGACTGACCTCGATCCCCACCACCGCCACCAGTCCCACCTGATCGGCGTGTACCCGGGGACGGGCCTGGACCCGCGTCGCGATCCTGCCCTCGGCCAGGCCGCCCGCTCCAGCCTGGTGGAGCGCGGCTTCGAGTCCACGGGCTGGTCGCTGGCCTGGCGGATCTGCCTTGCCGCCCGGCTGGAGGATGCCGAGCTGGGGCACCGCTTCCTGCAGCGGGCCCTGCACCGGGTGGATGCCGACGGCACCGATCCGGTCACCGGCGGCATCAGCGGCGGCGTGTACTCCTCCCTGCTGTGCGCCCACCCCCCGTTCCAGATCGACGGCAACTTCGGCGCTCTCGCCGGGGTCTGCGAGATGCTGCTGCAGTCCCACCGCGTGCAGGACGGCCACCGCGAGCTGTCCCTGCTGCCCGCGCTGCCCGCGGCCTGGTCCACCGGGCGTGCCCGCGGGCTGGGAGCCCGCGGGGGCGCGGTGGTGGACCTGGGCTGGACCCCGCAGCGGGTCGAGCTGGCAGTGCACCTGCCCTCCGGCGACCCCTCCGCTGACGACTACGTCGTGGAGCTCGACGGGGCCATGCATCCGCTGCCGACCCCGGAGCACGGCGTGGCCCGCCTGTCCCTGACCCGCACCACCGGCCAGGACCCTCACCTCCCCGGAAGAACCGGACGATGACCACCGAGCTGCGGTACTTCACCGATGCCGTGGGCGACCATGCCGTGGACTTCCTGCGCCGACATGCGGAGGCCAGCGCGGAGCAGGCAGGTACGGTGATCCGATGGCCAGGAAACAGGAGCGATCCGCCCCGCCCCCGGTGTGCACCATGACACCGCGCAGCGCGACGTCACCCCGGAGCGCGACGCATCCGTCGGCCGCGATCCCGGGGGCCGCCCGATGAGCCGCACCGACCACGGGGGCGGTCCCGCCCACGTCCCCGTCTGGGTGATCCGGTTCAACGAGGCCTTCGAGCGCGTCTACCTGGTGCTGCGGGTCAATGCGGCGTGGCTGGTGCTGACGCTGCTGGGTCTGGTGGTGCTGGGAGTGGCCCCGGCCAGCTGCGCCGCGGCCGATGCCTATATCTCCGGCCGCGAGGGCGACCGTGTACGGGTGTGGCGCACCATGTGGGCCTCCTACCGGTCCCAGTTCGTGCGTGCCAACACCCGCATGCTGCCGCTGCTGGTGGTGCAGGGCGGAGCCCTGATGATGCTGTGGATCATCATGGGCGGGGGTGCCGCCAGGCAGGCGATGACGGTGGTCCTCGCCTGCCTGGCCGTGATCAGCCTGTTCTGGGCCACCGTGAGTGCATCCGCACTCGCCGCGGTCCCCCGGGTGCGCCGCCAGGACCTGCTGGTGAGCTGGCGGATCTCGCTCCTGATACCGGGCGCCCTGCCGTTGCGGTCGGTGGGTCTGGGCCTGCTGCTGCTGGTGTGGGTGCTGCTGTGCTGGGCGCTGTGGCCGGTGGGCCTGCTGCTGGGGGCGGGAACGGCCGTGGACATCGCGGTGTCGCTGCTGGGTCGCCGCGGCGAGCGCCTGCTGGACGAGCTCGACCGCGCCTCCGCCGCGGCAGGCGGCTGAAGCACGGCCCGGCCGCGAGGACTACGCTTTGTGACAACGACGACCGCCCGACAGCGGGCGAGGAACCGAGGACAAGGGGAGACATGGCTGACCTGACGATGAGCGTCACCCGCACCGATGCGGTGCTGATCGGCGGCGGTATCGCCAGCGCCACCCTGGCCGCGCTGCTGACCGAGCTCGAGCCGGACTGGAGCATCCAGGTGGTCGAGAAGCTCGACGGCGTGGGCAAGGAGTCCTCCGACGGCTGGAACAACGCTGGCACCGGCCACAGCGCCCTGTGCGAGCTGAACTACACGCCGCAGGACGTGGACGGCTCGGTGAGCCCCGCCAAGGCGATCAACATCAACGAGCAGTTCCAGGTCTCTCGCCAGTTCTGGTCCTACCTGGTGGAGAACGACCGGATCGGCGATCCCGCCTCCTTCATCCGCTCGGTGCCGCACATGAGCTTCGTGCGAGGCATCGAGAACGTGGACTACCTGCGCCGGCGCCACCAGGCCCTGACCGTGAACCCGCTGTTCGACCGGATGGAGTTCAGCACCGAGCACTCCCGCCTGGCGGAGTGGGCCCCGCTGGTCTCCGAGGGCCGCCCGGTCACCGAGACCATCGCGGTGACCCGCTCCCCCGACGGCACCGACGTGGACTTCGGGACCCTCACCCGCCAGCTGCTGACCATGGCCTCCGGTAGGGGCACCTCGGTGGCCACCGGCTGGGAGGTCGTGGACCTGCGACGCATGGGCTCGGACTGGGGTGTGATGGCCCGCTCGGTGGACGGCAACGAGGTGAAGGTGTTCCGGGCCCCGTTCGTGTTCGTGGGCGCGGGAGGCGCGGCCCTGCCGCTGCTGCAGAAGTCCGGGATCGAGGAGATCCGCGGCTTCGGCGGCTTCCCGATCTCCGGGCAGTGGCTGCGCTGCACCAACCCCGATGTGATCGAGCGTCACGACGCGAAGGTGTACGGCAAGGCCGCTGTGGGCGCCCCGCCGATGAGCGTGCCCCACCTGGACACCCGCTTCATCGAGGGGCAGCGCTCCCTGATGTTCGGCCCGTACGCAGGCTGGTCCCCGAAATTCCTCAAGACCGGCCGCTACACCGACCTGTTCGCCTCGGTCAAGCCCTCCAACGTCACCCAGATGCTCGCCGTGGCCCCGCCGAACCTGGACCTGATGACCTACCTGGCCTCGCAGCTGGCCGCCACCGGCCGCCAGCGCTTCGAGGCGCTGCGCGAGTACATGCCACAGGCCCGTCCGGAGGACTGGGAGCCCGTCATCGCCGGACAGCGCGTCCAGGTGATCGCCCCCGACGCGGACAAGCACGGCGTGCTGCAGTTCGGCACCCAGATGATCACCTCCGCGGACGGCTCCATCGGCGGCATGCTGGGCGCCTCCCCCGGCGCCTCCACCTCCACCACCATCCTGCTGGACATGCTCACCGGGATGTTCCCGGACCGGGTGGACTCCTGGCGCGGCACCATCACCTCGATGGTGCCCAGCTGGGGCACGCGCCTGAGCGATGACCCCCGCGCCGCACACGAATCTCTCGAGCGCACCGCCGAGTCCCTCGGCCTGCGCCACTGACCACGCCCCGTCGCCGGGGCCAGAGCTTGAGGAGGAACCGCATGCGCATCTCCCTGATACCCACCTGTCTGGTGGACGTGATGACCCCGGACGTGGCCCGGTCCACCGTGATGCTGCTGGAGCGGCTGGGGCACGAGGTGGTCTTCGACCGCCGCCAGACCTGCTGCGGCCAGATGCACACCAACACCGGGTACTACAAGGAGGCCGCACCGGTGGTGCGCAGCTTCGTGGACACCTTCGAGTCGCAGCTGGAGGAGGTGGACGCGATCGTGATGCCCTCGGGCTCCTGCGCCGGCTGCGTGCGCGAGCAGCACCCCCTGGTGGCCCGCCACGAGGGCGATGCGGAGCTGGAGGAGCGCGCCGCGGCCGTGGCCGCCAAGACCTACGAGCTCTCGGAGCTGCTGGTGGACGTGCTCAAGGTGACCGATGTGGGCGCGTACTTCCCGCACACGGTGACCTACCACCCCACCTGCCACTCGATGCGGATCCTCAAGGTGGGCCCGCGCCCGCTGCGCCTGCTGCGCGCCGTGGAGGGCATCGAGGTGGTGAACCTGCCGCAGTCGGACACCTGCTGCGGCTTCGGCGGCACCTTCTCGGTCAAGAACGACGCCACCTCCGATGCGATGGTCACCGACAAGGCCGCCAACGTGGTGGCCACCGGCGCGGAGTACGTGGTGGCCGGTGACGCCTCGTGCCTGATGAACATCGGCGGGAAGCTGCACCGGGAGCACGCGGGTGACTCCGCTCCCCGCGCGATCCACCTGGCGCAGATCCTCGCCTCCACGCGCGAGGAGCCGTTCGTGCCCTCCGGGACCATCCTGGGGAGGGCCTCATGAGCCGGGAGGGCCGCATGGACACCGTCGACCTCGGGATGCCGTCCGTGCGACCCCAGCACGCCTCCCCCTCCTCGCACCTGCGCGGCACCCGGGGCTTCCCCGCCGCCGCACGGGACGCCCTGGGGGACGAGGTGCTGCGGGGCAACCTCACCTACGCCACCGCCACCATCCAGGCCAAGCGCGCCTCGGTGGTGCGGGAGATGCGGGACTGGCAGAAGCTGCGTGATGCCGGCAGCGCCCTGAAGTGGCACGTCACCGATCACCTGCCCGAGCTGCTGGAGCAGCTGGAGGCTTCCGTGACCGCCGCCGGCGGCACCGTGCACTGGGCCCGTGACGCCGAGGAGGCCGGGGAGATCGTCACCCGGCTCACCCTCGAGCGCGGCGCCCAGGACGTGCTGAAGGTGAAGTCCATGGCCACCCAGGAGATCGGCCTGAACGAGACGCTGGCCCACGCAGGCGTGCGCGTGATCGAGTCGGACCTGGCCGAGCTGATCGTGCAGCTGGCCGGGGACGCCCCCAGCCATATCCTGGTCCCCGCGATCCACCGCAACCGCGCCCAGATCCGCGAGATCTTCCTGCAGGCCATGCCGGACATCGACCCCGAGATCACCGACGACCCGGCTGCCCTGGCCGGTGCCGCCCGTCGGTTCCTGCGCGAGCGGTTCCTGGACATGGAGCAGTCCGTGGCGATCTCCGGTGCGAACTTCGCCGTGGCCGACACCGGCACCCTGGTGGTGGTGGAGTCCGAGGGCAACGGCCGCATGTGCCTGACCCTGCCCCGCACCCTGATCTCGGTGGTGGGGATCGAGAAGATCGTGCCCAGCTTCCAGGACCTCGAGGTGTTCCTGCAGCTGCTGCCGCGCTCCTCCACCGGTGAGCGCATGAACCCGTACACCACCCTGTTCACCGGGGTGGCCGAGGGGGACGGCCCGCAGGAGTTCCACCTGGTGCTGCTGGACAACGGCCGCAGTGCGGTGCTGGAGAACCCCGAGGGCCGCTCGGCCCTGCACTGCATCCGCTGCTCTGCCTGCCTGAACGTGTGTCCCGTGTACCAGCGCACGGGCGGCCACGCCTACGGTTCCACCTACCCGGGCCCGATCGGGGCGATCCTGTCCCCGCAGATGACCGGGGTGAGCGATCCGGAAGATCCCAACGCGACCCTGCCGTACGCCTCCAGCCTGTGCGGGGCCTGCTACGACGTGTGCCCCGTGAAGATCGACATCCCCTCGATCCTGGTGCACCTGCGGGCCAAGGAAGTCGATCAGCGCCGGGAGGCCCGGGGGCAGTTCCGCGGCACCTGGGACGTGGCCATGAAGGGTGCCGGCCGCCTGATGTCCTCCCCGCGGGCCTACGATGCCGCGGTGCGCTCGGCCGGTCCCCTCTCCCGGGTGCTCCCCGGGGAGAACATCGGTCGCCTGCCCGGTGTGCTTCCCCTGGTGCCCGGGTGGACGGACCACCGGGACCTTCCGCATCCCGGGCAGTCCTTCCGCTCGTGGTGGGCCGCCAGGGAGAAGCACAGCGCAGCGAGGGATCAGCAGCCCGGTGCCCGCGATGAGCCGGAGCAGCCGAAGACCCCGCGCTCCGGGGGCGGCGCCGACCGCACCGCGCAGAACGGAGGGGAAGCATGAGCACCTGGGACGACCGCCGCCCCGCGCGCACCCCGGGGATGAGCGCCAAGGAGGAGATCCTGGCGCGCGTGCGCACCGCGCTGGCCGCACCCCGCCGCGATGACGTCACCGCATACGCCGACGTGCCGCGCACCTACCAGCGGGCGGACGACAAGCAGGAGACCGGCACCGATCCCGGCAAGGTGCGCGACGTGCTGGTGCAGCGACTCGAGGACTACACCACGGTGGTGCACCGCACCACCGAGCCCGCTGCCGCGGCGGCGATCGCGCAGGCCCTGGACGGCGCCGGTAGCGTCGTGGTCCCCCGCGGGGTCCCCGGGGAATGGACCCAGCGCCTGGATGCGCAGCTGCTGACCGATGACGGGACTCTCAGCGCGCACCAGCTCGACGAGGTCGATGCGGTGCTCACCGGTTGCCACACGGCCATCGCCCTGACCGGCACCCTGGTGCTGCGCGGGGACGAGCTGTGCGGTCGCCGCGCGATCACCCTGGTCCCCGATCGCCACGTGGTGGTGGTGCGGGCCGAGCAGGTGGTGCTGGGGGTGCCCAAGGGCATCGAGCGCATGGGCGAGGATCCCGGCGCGCCCTGGACCATGATCTCCGGGCCCAGCGCCACCAGCGACATCGAGCTGGACCGCGTCGAGGGCGTGCACGGCCCGCGGCGCCTCGAGGTGGTGCTGATCGAGCCCGAGCAGCCCGCCGGTGACGAACCGAGCACGAAGGAGAAGCAGGGATGAGCGAGACCTCCCCGTCCACACCCGCCGCCACGCCCCCGGCCGCTGCGGCGACCCCCGTGGCCGCCGCCCGCGCCCGCGGCGAGGAGCTGACCCTCAGCGCGGGCCCCTACACCGCCGTCGTCTCCACCGTCGGCGCCACCCTGGAGTCCCTCACCGTCGATGGCCGCGACCTGCTGGTGCGCAGCCCGGAGCAGGGCCCGATGCTGCACTACCGCGGCGCGGTGGTGGCCCCCTGGCCCAATCGCATCGGCGATGGGGCGTACACCTGGGACGGCCAGGAGCTGCAGGTGCCCATCAACGAGGTCGAGCGCGGCAATGCGCTGCACGGCCTGCTGTGCTTCCAGGCGTACACTCCGGCAGCGGTCGGCGAGGACGAGGTGGTGCTGCGCACCCAGCTGATGCCCACCACGGGGTACCCCTTCCAGCTGCTGATGACCGTGCGCTACACCCTGGATGCCGAGACGGGGCTCAGCTGCACCGTCACCGCCCGGAACCTCGGGGCCGAGGACGCCCCCTACGGGGTGTGCCCCCACCCCTACCTGGTGGCCGGCCCGGAGCCGCTGGAGGAGTGGTCCCTGCAGGCGGGACTGGGCACCGTGCTCACCGTCACCGCGGATCGCCTGCTGCCCACCGGCACCGCACTGGTGGAGCGCGGCGGTGAGTTCGACTTCACCCAGCCGCGCGTGATCGGTGACCAGGCCATCGACCATGCCTTCACCGACCTGGAGCGCGACGAGCACGGCAAGTTCGTGGTGCGGGTGACCGCACCGGGCGGGACCGGCGTGCAGCTCACGGCCGGGGCCGAGTGCACCTGGCTGCAGCTGCACACGGCGGACCGTCCGGAGCCGGAGAACAACCGGGTGGGGCTGGCGGTCGAGCCGATGACCTGCCCTCCGGACGCCTTCCGCTCCGGGACCGACGTGGTGCGCCTCTCCCCCGGCGCCGAGCACGCCGCATCCTGGTCGATCCGGGGCTGGTGAGCGCACCGGCACGGAGCCTGTGGCGCGCGCCAGCTCGGCAGCCGCGACGACGACGGCCCGTCACCACGGATGGTGACGGGCCTTTGGTTGGCCTCGGGGACGGTCAGTTCCCCTGCGCCGCGTAGTAGGCGGAGCGGATCTCGCTGGAGATGCGGCCGCGGTCGGAGACCTCGTAGCCGTTGGAGCGGGCCCACTCGCGGATGCGGGGGGTGTCGTTCGAGCTGCCGGATCCGGAACTGCCGGCGCCGCGGGAGCGGCGGCCGCCCACCCGGCGGGCCTTCTCGACCCAGGTGCCCAGCTCGCCGCGCAGCTTGGCGGCATTGTCCTCGGACAGATCGATCTCGTAGGCCACGCCGTCCAGGGCGAAGCTCACCGTCTCCGCTGCCTTCTCGCCGTCGATGTCGTCGATCAGTTCCACGTAGGTCTTACGCGCCATTCCGGTTCTCCCTCGTCGTTTAGAAACAGGGGCGGTACGTCCCTGCGCCGGTTCGGCCAGCTCGCTCATTATGTATTCCTTCGGCGCTGAGATCAATCTGAGGATGTAATGGTGGGATCATCATCCCCTTTTTCACGGGCGCGCCGCTGCGCCAGGTATTCCTTCTCGGCCTGTTTATCGGCCTCCCGCTCGGAGCGATCGGCCCTCAGGATGGAGCGGATCACGAACCAGAACAGCAGTCCCACGCCGATCGACGGCACCAGCGCGCCGGCCTCGAACCAGAATCCTTCACCCACCTCACGCCTCCGGCTTCACGAGCGGGAACAGGACGGTCTCGCGAATGCCCAGCCCGGTGAGCGCCATGAGCAGGCGGTCCACGCCCATTCCCATGCCGCCCGTGGGCGGCAGGGCGTACTCCATGGCCTCCAGGAAGTCCTCGTCCAGACGCATCGCCTCGTCGTCGCCCTGGGCGGCGAGCGCGGCCTGCTGGGCGAAGCGCTCGCGCTGGATCACCGGATCGACGAGCTCGGAGTACCCGGTGCCCAGCTCGAAGCCGCGCACGTACAGGTCCCACTTCTCCACCACGCCGGGCGTGGAGCGGTGGGCGCGCACCAGCGGGCTGGTCTCCACCGGGAAGTCCCGCACGAAGGTGGGAGCGTGCAGGTGATCGCCCACCCGGTGCTCGAACAGCTCCTCGACCAGCTTGCCGTGGCCGTACTTGGGGTGGTCGAGGTCCAGGCCCAGGGAGCGCCCCACCTGGCGCAGCTGCTCCGGGGTGGTCTCCGGCGTGATCTCCTGCCCCAGCGACTCCGAAAGCGAGCCGTACACGGTGATCTTCTGCCAGTCGCCGGAGAGGTCGTACTCGGATCCGTCGGCGAGGGTGACCACCTGGGAGCCGGTGGCCGCCTCGGCGGCCTCCTGCACCAGCTCCCGGGTGAGGTCGCCGATCGTGTCGTAGTCCCCGTAGGCCTGGTACGCCTCGAGCATGGAGAACTCCGGCGAGTGCGTGGAATCTGCACCCTCGTTGCGGAAATTGCGATTGATCTCGAACACCCGCTCCATACCGCCCACGGCTGCGCGCTTGAGGAACAGCTCGGGGGCGATCCGCAGGTACAGATCCAGATCGAACGCATTCATATGCGTCACGAAGGGGCGCGCCGCCGCACCGGAGGGAATCACCTGGAGCATCGGCGTCTCCACCTCGACGAAATCGCGGCGGTGGAAGGACGCGCGCAGGGAATGCATGACCCGGGAACGCAGTCGGGCCGTGTCCCGCGCATCCTGCCGCACGATCAGGTCGACGTAACGACGGCGCACCCGCGATTCCTCGGAGAGCTCCGCGTGCAGAACGGGAAGGGGGCGCACTGCCTTGGCGGCCATCTGCCAGGAATCGGCGAACACGCTCAGCTCACCGCGGCGGGAGGATCCCACCGTGCCGTGGAAGAACACGTGATCGCCCAGATCCACATCGGCCTTCAGATCGGCCAGCCGCTCGGCCCCCACCTTCGCCTGGGACAGCATGATCTGCAGGCGCCGCCCCTCACCGTCCTGGACGGTGACGAACGCCAGCTTGCCCGTGTTGCGCTGGAACACGACGCGGCCGGCCACACCGACCTCGTCCTCAGTCTCCTGGCCGGCCTCGAGGTGCCCGTACCGCTCGCGCACGGACGCGATCGTGGTGGTGACCGGCACGGAGACGGGGTAGGCCTCCTCCCCGCGCTCGAGCAGCCGCTCCCGCTTGGCCCTGCGCACCGCGACCTGGTCGGACGTGTCGACCGGCTCGGGGGTGTCGACGGAGTCGGGGGTCTGGGGATCTGCACTCATGGCGGCGATTGTCTCAGAACCTCGCCGACTGGTGCGCTTCGGCCTCAGGGCTCTGTCGTCTGCACCACAGCCGCGTCCAGCAGGCGGGTGCCGTCCACCCAGCCGGCGAGCATCACCAGGGTGGGGCCGCGGTGGTCGGGGGCGATCAGTCGCAGTGTGGCCGGGTCCAGGGCCAGGGCGTAGTCGAAGCGCAGCCCGGCGGTGCGCGGTGAGTACGGAGCCGTCCCCGACGTCGCCTGCTCGAGCACGCGCAGCACGCCGCTGAGGGAGGGGGCCGCCTCCCGTGCGGCGGCGATGGTGGCGGACAGCCCCAGGGCGTGGCCCCGGCCCTCCTCGCTCAGGAACAGGTTGCGGCTCGAGCGGGCCAGGCCCTCGGGCTCGCGCTGGATGTCCACCGGTTCGATGCGCACCGGCAGGTCGAGATCGTTCACCAGGGACTGGACGATGGCGAGCTGCTGGGCGTCCTTGCGACCGAACACGGCGATGTCGGGAGTGGTGAGGTTCAGCAGCTTGGTGACCACGGTCGCCACGCCGTTGAAGTGGCCGGGCCGGGAGGCGCCCTCGTAGAGGGTGGCGATCTCGCCCGCGGTGACGCTGACCATCGGCGGCAGCGTCGGGTACATCTCATCGGTGGCGGGAGCGAACACCAGGTCCACCATGCCGTCCACCATCGCCAGGTCACCCTCGAGGTCCCGGGGGTAGGCGTCGAAGTCCTCGTCGGGCCCGAACTGCAGGGGATTGACGAAGTCGGTGAGGATCACGTGGTCGGCGAGCTCGCGGGCACGCTCGATGAGCATCAGGTGCCCCTCGTGCAGCGACCCCATGGTCATCACCACCGCGACCGTGCCGTCCATGGCGGCGCGGCGCTCACGCAGATGCTGCTTGGTGCGCACCACGGTGGTGGTGCGGTTGCTCCCGGTCTCGGTCATCGATCCTCCGTCGCTGCGTCCTGGTCCGGGCCCTCGCCGGCATCGGGCGCGGCTGCATCCAGCAGCTGCTGGATCGCGTGTGCCGCCTCGGGGGCCAGTCCCGCACGGGCCAGTGTCGCCCGTGCCAGAGCACGATACGTCGCCGCGGTGTCACCGCGCGCACCGCGCACCGCGGTGGCATCGAGATCCCCGAGCGCCTCCAGATGGGCGGCCACCGTTCCGGCGTCGCCGCGGACGACGGGTCCGGTCAGGGCCGCGGAGCCGCGGCGCAGGGACTCGTCCAGGGCGGCCTCCAGCAGGGGGCGCAGATAGGCTCCGGGGTTGTCGATCCCCAGGCGCGAGAGCGCATCGAGAGCCTGGTCCACCAGCACCACCAGGTGGTTGGCGCCATGGGCGAGGGCTGCGTGGTAGAGCGGCCGATCGCCCTCGGGAAGCACGGTGGCCTCCCCGCCCAGCTCGACCACCAGCGCGGCGGCGACGGGCAGGAATGCCTGCTCCGCGGTGATCGCCATCGGGCAGCCCACCAGGCGGGCCAGGTCGTCGCGGGTTCCGGTGAAGGTCATGGCGGGATGGATCGCGAGGGTGGCGCAGCCGGCCCTGGCCAGGGGTGCCAGCACCCCGATGCCGTGGCTGCCGGAGGTGTGCACCACCAGCTGCCCTCCCGGGGCCAGTCCCGTGGTGGCGATCCCGCTGACCAGCGGCCCCAGCTGGTCGTCCGGGACGGCCAGCAGCAGCATCTCGCTGCGCTCCACGATGGCGGGCACATCCAGCAGGGGCACCCCGGGAAGGAGCTCCTGGGCGCGGGCGCGGGAGGCGTCGGAGACGGCGTAGGCACCGGTGATGCCGTGCCCCTCGGCGCGCAGGGCAGCGCCGAGCACGGCACCCACCCTGCCGGCGCCGATCACCCCGATCCCCAGGCGCGGGGCGCTCATCTCCCGGTCTCCTGCCCGGCGCCTGACGACGCCGACAGCGCCAGGGCGGGTTCGCGCCAGGTGGAGCGGTCGCTGTAGCGACGGGAGGTGGCGGCATCGTGGGCCAGCACGGCGTGCAGGTGTCGGGCCGCTTCACGGGGCAGGTCACCGATGGTCTCCGTGTGACCGGCCACCCCCACCTTGAGATCGAGGGACCGGAGTCGACGCGCGAAGGGGTCGTCCTCGATCGCGACCTGCTGGATGCGGTCGCGGGGGATGATCACGAGCTTGCGGGCCAGCAGGCCGTGGCGCTGGATCAGGACCCCCGGCAGCAGTACCACGACCTGGGTGCGGCGGGAATACCACTGCAGGCGATGCGGGGCGCGCAGCCCGTCGATGTCGCGGGCGGGGGCGGTGAGCAGGTGCTCGAGGGTGGCCATGTCGTCGGCGGTGCCCAGGGTGGGTGCGAGGTGCCCGAGGGTCAGCCACAGCTCCTCGCGGGTGCCGACAGGTAGAACGCTGGAGGCCTCGTTGCTGTCGTCGCCGATGCCGGCCACGGTGACGCTGACGGAGGTCCAGCCGGGTGAGCGCCACAGCAGGGGCCGTTTCAGGGCGAAGCGCTGGATGCGGCCGGTGGCGATGTTGTCGGTGCGGGTGTTCAGCAGACCGCGACGCATCCGCAGGCCCCGGTCGGTGATGCGGGAGACAAAGCCCCAGCCACCCTCGATCCGACCGAACACGTACTTGGGCAGGGCGATCAGCGCCGGCAGCAGCGCGATCAGGGAGGCGAAGGCGAAGCCGCCCTGCCAGATGCCCAGCCCGATGGCGACGATCCCGCCGATGATGCCGAACACGATGCTGAGCAGGAAGTCGGCGTCGCGCACGAGCGACTGGACCAGGCGCTGGGTGGGGATCTCGGCGATCAGCTCACCGTCCTCTACCTCGCCCTTCAGCAGCTTCCGCAGCGGGTCAGGGGCACTGGCCGGCGGGGCGCTGGCCGGCGGGGCGCCGTCGGCCGACGGCACCTGGTCCGCGTCCGTCAGATCCCCGGGGACCGTCGGAGTGCTCGCGGCGTTCACCTGCCGGGGGTCCACCCCGGCGGCGACCGCGAGGATGCGGGTGCGCAGCTCCTCGGCGTCCGCGGCACGCACGTACTCGATGTCGAGGTAGGACTCCCCTCCCCCGGCGACCTCCACCCTCACCTTGGACAGGCCCAGCAGGCGAGCGAGGAACGGGCGTTCCACGGTGACCGATTCGATCTTCTCGCGGGGGGCGAACTCGCGGGACTTGCTCAGCAGCCCCTTGTGCAGCGCCACCCCGGACTCGTCCACCGCATAGGTGGTGAACCACCAGGACAGGGCCGACGCCGCCACCGCGATCACCACGGCGACGGCCAGGATGCCGAGCGCCGCCAGGGCGCGACCCCAGGTGAAGTCGCCGGCCAGTCGCGCAATGTTCTGGGCGGTGAGGACAGCGACGATGCCCACCACGATCTTCCAGCCCGTCACCAGCGGGGTGATGGGGTGGGTGCGGCGGTGCGCGATGGTGGCTGCCTCGGAGCCTGTCGCCGGGTTGTCGTCCGGGCCGATGGTGGTCTGATGGCTCGGGCCGGCGGTCGCCTCGGTCCCCGGGCCGGTTATCGGCTCGGTGCCGGGGGCGGTCACAGCGCCGCCATGGTGTCGATGCCGCGGCGGGTGAGCAGCTCGCGCAGCCGCTCGGCCTCCTCCTTGGGAAGGCCCGGCAGAGTCACGCCCGCGTCTGCGGCGGTGGTGAAGCTGATCTTGGCCAGGCCGTAAGAGCGGTCCACGGGTCCCTCGTCGATCTTCACCGATTGGATGCGGCCGTACGGCACGGTGACGACATTGCGGAACATGAGTCCGGAGGCGACGATCAGCTCGTCCTCACCGTCGAGGTAGCCGATGGCGCGGACCCGGCGCGGGGTGAACAGCAGCCCCTGCACCACGGTGATGGCGGGGATCACGGCGATCAGGCCCAGCCACCACCAGCCCTGCCACCACCACAGCACCAGGCAGGCGGCGATCATCAGCACCCCGATCACGTACCCGGGGATGCCTGCGATGTAGCGAGCGGGAATCAGCTTCGGGGAGACGGGCTTCAGCCCGCTTGCGCCGATGCGGGGGCCGTCGTCGGTGACGATCGGGGCCGGAGGATCCAACGGCTCGCGATCCGGTGGCTCAGAACGAGGCTCCGGCTTCTGCGCGGCCTGAAGACGGCGTTCGGTGACCTGCGGCATCGGGGCGGGGCCGCGCTGCGTCTCGACCGGGACCTGCAGCTGCGACTCCGGCGGTTCGACGAACTCGCGAAGAGGTTGGTTCATGGCATCCATGGTCGCACTCGGAGCGCTCGTGGACCTCCGCCGCAGGTCGGCCACCTCACCCGCATTTGGTCGATCTCTCACCGGGAGCGGATCGACCGCTCGTCCGGTGCGCCGCCGTCAGCCACTCGCCTCGGCGCCCTCGACACCGCCGTCACCGTCCTCCGGGGGAAGCTTGCCCCACCGCTCCACCAGCACGCCGAGCACGCCCAGTGCGAGACCGGCCACCGCCGCGGCCGCCGTGGGAAGGACAGCGTCCCACGGGTCACCGGTACCGCTGACCAGGAGGAACAGGGCCTGACCGGTGAAGATCCCACCCACCAGGGCCCCGGTGTAGGCGCAGGCCCGCGCCAGCAGCACGGTGCGGAAGGCGGTGGGAAGGTCGATCTGGTGCCTGCGCGGCGCGAGCGAGGGGTGCAGGGAGCGCTCCTCGCTCTCCTGCATGTAGCGCCGCAGCGGCAGTCCGTACGCGAGCAGCACGGCGCTCAGGATGGCGAGCACCCCTGCGGTGAGCCAACCCGTCACCGGCACCGAGTGCCCGCGCGCCGCCAGGGTGTTCATCATCTGTGCGCCGAACACGGCGGCCAGCACGGCGATGACGACCAGCACCGGGATGTTGAGCGGTCTCACGGCCGGTCGAATCCTTCCACGGCGGGCCCGGGGCGCAGTCCGTCGCGGTCGGCCGCCGCCGCGAGCAGGTCGCCGATGGGGCCGTGCCCGGGCAGCTCGGCCTCGGGGCGGGCCGCGTGCCAGGGAGCGAGCACGAAGGCGCGCTCATGGGCGCGGGGATGCGGGAGGGTGAGCTCCGGGTCCTCCAGCCGCATCGGACCGTAGGTGATCACGTCGACGTCCAGCGTGCGCGGGCCCCAGTGCTCGCGCCGCTCGCGCCGGGCGTGGCGCTCGGCGGACTGCGCGGCGGCCAGCAGCTCGAAGGGCCCCAGAACGGTGTGCACGCCGATCGCGGAGTTGAGATAGGCGCCCTGCTCGGGACCGCCCACGGGATCGGTCTCGAGCACCGGTCCGGTCCACGCGATCTCCAGGCCGTCGGTGGACTCGAGCACGGTGAGGGCGCGCTGGAGGTGCTGCGGGCGGTCCCCCAGGTTGGTGCCGAGGGCCAGCACGGCCTCGACGGAAGACGCGTGGCGCGTGATCCTCACCCGGACGTCCTCGAAGGGGATCCCCACGGGGGCGGAGGGCTTGTGCACGGTGACCTGCACGCGCCGTAGCAACGGATGCGCCTGGAGCGCGCGGGAGGCGATGCGCTCGGCGAGGGTCTCGATCAGGTCGTGAGCGCCGGTGGTGATCTCCCTCTGCACGAGCTGGGCGATCTCGGCGTAGTTCACGGTGCGGGACAGGGCGTCGGTGCGGCCGGCGGGGCCGGTGGACAGGCCCAGGGCCACATCCACCACGAACTCCTGGCCGATCTGCTTCTCCTGCTCCAGCACCCCGTGGTGGCCCCAGCCGCGCAGACCGGTCAGCTCGATCACGTCGAGCTCGCCCGCGCCGCGGAGGCGAGCCTGCTCAGCGCCCGGTCGTGCGGGCTCTGCGCCGGGTGCGTCCTGTCCGGTCACCGTCGGCTCCTCGCGGCCCTGGAACGGCGCAGCCGGTCCCCCACCCGCACGGCGGCGAGGCTGCCGGGGACCTCGTGGACGCGCACCGCCCAGGCTCCGTGCTCGGCGCTGTAAGCACTGACGGCGGCGGTGGCGGCATCCCGGTCCACGTCCAGCGTCCCCAGGAAGCGCTTGCGGGAGGCCCCGATGAGGATCGGCAGCCCGTGCTCGGCGATCGCCTCCCAGTGGGCCAGCACCTCCCAGTTCTGCTCGCCCGTCTTGGAGAAGCCCAGCCCGGGGTCGACCACCAGGAAGCGGTCCTCCACCCCGGCCTCCCGCAGTGCGTGCAGACGCTCGGCGAGCTCGGCGGCGCTGTCGCGCGCCACGTCCGCGTAGTCGGCCAGGCCTGTCATCACGTCACTGTGCCCGCGCCAGTGCATGGCCACGAACACCGGCGGGGTGCCCAGGCGTGTGCGCAGCCGGGCGGCCTCCCGGCCCATCTCGGCATCGGCGAGTCCCGCGGAGACATCGTTGACGATCAGTGCACCGGCCTCGACGCAGGCGGCAGCGACGGAGGCCCGCATGGTGTCCACGCTGACCACGTGACCGTCGCCGGCGAGGGCGCGCACCACGGGCACCACGCGACGCAGCTCCTCGCCCTCGTCCACGCGGTCCGCGCCGGGACGGGTGGACTCCCCGCCCACGTCGATGATCGCCGCACCCTGAGCGGCCAGCAGGCGTCCGTGAGCGACGGCCTCGGCGGCACCGCTGTGCTCGCCGCCGTCGGAGAAGGAGTCCGGTGTGACGTTGAGGATGCCCATCACCAGGGTGCCCTGCCCGTCCAGCTGCGAGGGCAGACCGGCGGGCCGACGCCGCTGCGTCGGCGCACCTGCTGCGATCGGTTCAGCCCCCGTCATCGGCTCAGCCCCGGCTGATCAGGGTCATGGCCTCGGCGCGGGTAGCGCTGTCACGCAGGATGCCGCGCACGGCGCTGGTGACGGTGCGGGCGCCATCGGCCCGCACCCCCCGCATGGACATGCACATGTGCTCGGCCTCGATCACCACGATCGCTCCGGCGGCTCCCAGCTGGTCCATCAGTGCATCGGCGATCTGGGTGGTGATGCGCTCCTGCACCTGGGGGCGCCGCGCGTACACGTGGACCAGGCGGGCCAGTTTGCTCAGACCGGTCACCGTGCCACCGCCGGGGATGTAGCCCACGTGGGCCACGCCGAAGAACGGCAGCAGATGGTGCTCGCACATCGAGTGGAAGCGGATGTCCCGCACCAGCACCAGTTCCTGGTGGTCGATGTCGAAGGTGGTCGACAGCGGCTGGGAGGCATCCTCTTCCAGGCCCTGGAACACCTCGGCGTACATCCGGGCCACCCGCGCGGGCGTCTCGCGCAGACCGTCCCGCTCCGGGTCCTCCCCCAGCCCGGCGAGGATCTCCCGCACGGCCGCCGCGATGCGCTGCTGGTCGATGGCCATCTCAGGCGCCCGTCGGCCCGTCGAGCGGGCCCTGCGCACCGGGGGCACCGGGGATGTCGGGACCGTCACCACCGGGGTGCGGCAGCTCGGGCGGACCGGGGGTGAGCGGCTCACCCGCATCGGAGGATTCCGCCCCGGTAGCCGTGGTGGTGGCCCCGGCCTTGGGGGCCTCCAGTGTGGGACGGTCCTCGCTGGACTGCCACACCTCGCGCAGGGGCCGCTTCCTCACGTCGGCGAACACCTCGGCGAGCTCGCGCTCACCCAGGGTCTCCTTCTCCAGCAGCTCCTCCACCAGACGGTCCAGCACGTGACGGTTCTCCACGATCACCGCGTGGGCCTCGTCCAGGGCGTTGTCCAGGAGCTTGCGCACCTCCTGGTCGATCAGGGTCGCGGTCTCGCCGCTGAAGCGGGGCGCCTGACCCTGCTGCATGCCGACGAAGACCTCGTCCTGATCGCCGGAGAGGGCGACCTGGCCGACGGCCTCGCTCATGCCCAGCTGCATCACCATGGTGCGGGCGATCTTGGTGGCGTTCTGCAGGTCGCTGGAGGGGCCCGTGGTGACGTCGTGGAAGATGCTCTCCTCCACCGCGTAGCCGCCCATGGCGTAGGCCAGGCGGTCCAGCAGCTCGTTGCGGGACTGGTAGTTGCGGTCCTGGGTGGGCACCACCATCGTGTAGCCGCCGGCACGGCCGCGCGGCAGGATCGTCACCTTGGTGACGGGGGCGGAGTTGTTCAGGGCCGCGGCCACCAGGGCGTGGCCGCCCTCGTGGTACGCGGTCATCTGCCGCTCCCGCTCGGTCATCACCTTGGAGTACCGCTGGGGCCCCATGGAGACGCGGTCGATGGCCTCGTCCAGGGCGCGGTTGTCGATGATCTGGTTGCCGGAGCGGGCCGTGAGCAGCGCGGCCTCGTTCAGCACGTTGGCCAGATCCGCACCGGACATGCCGATGGTGCGGCGGGCCACGGCCTCGAGGTCCACGTCGTGCGCGAGGGGCTTGCCCTTGGCGTGCACGCCGAGGATGTGCAGGCGGCCCTTGAGGTCCGGGGCCTCCACGGCGATCTGGCGGTCGAACCGGCCCGGACGCAGCAGGGCCGGGTCCAGGATGTCCACGCGGTTGGTGGCGGCGATCAGGATGACGTTCTGGTTCTCGTCGAACCCGTCCATCTCCACCAGCATCTGGTTCAGGGTCTGCTCGCGCTCGTCGTGGCCGCCGCCCATGCCGGCGCCGCGATGGCGGCCCACGGCGTCGATCTCGTCGATGAAGATGATCGCCGGCGCGTTCTCCTTGGCGGTGTTGAACAGATCGCGCACGCGGCTGGCGCCCACGCCCACGAACATCTCCACGAAGTCGGAGCCGGAGATGGAGTAGAACGGCACGTTGGCCTCACCGGCCACGGCGCGGGCAAGCAGGGTCTTGCCGGTGCCGGGCGGGCCGTACAGCAGCACGCCCTTGGGGATCTTGGCGCCGACGGCCTGGTACCGGCCCGGGTCCACCAGGAACTGCTTGATCTCGTCGAGCTCCTCGACGGCCTCCTCGGCCCCGGCCACGTCCGCGAAGGTGACCTTGGGGGCCTCCTTGTTGAACAGCTTCGCCTTGGACTTGCCGAACTGCATGGCGCGGCCGCCGCCCTGCGCATTCATGATCAGGAACCAGAACAGGCCGAAGAACAGCAACAACGGCAGGAAGGAGATCAGCAGGGTGGTCCACCAGGAGCTGGAGGCGATCTCGTCGGTGTAGCCCTTGGCGGGCTCGGCATCCTCGACGGCCTGCACGATCGCCTCGCCACGTGCGGTGACGTAGCTGAAGCGGACCTGCTTGCCCTTGTTGTCCTCCCCGTCGACGAAGTCCTCGGTGAGCACGAGGTCCACGCGCTGCTGGTTGCCGCCGATGATCTTGGCCTGCTCGACGGTGCCGCCCTCGAGCAGCTCGAGGCCCTGCTCGGTGTCGATCTGCTGGAAGCCGTCGCGGCCCAGCAGGGAGAACAGGGTCATGCCCAGCAGCAGCGCCAGGATGATCCACAGCGCGATGCCCGCGCCCGGCCGCCTCTTCTTGGCAGGCTTGGCGCTCTTGCCGGTGTTCTCTGCCATCTCAGCCCTCGTAGACCGAGCGCTTGAGCACGCCCACGTACGGCAGGTTGCGGTAGGCCTCGGCGTAGTCCAGGCCGTAGCCGATCACGAACTCCGGCGGGATGTCGAAGCCGACGTAGCGCACGTCGATCTCCACGCGGGCGGCCTCGGGCTTGCGCAGCAGGGTGCACACCTCGACGCTGCGCGGGCCGCGCGAGCGGAGGTTGGACAGCAGCCACTTCAGGGTGAGGCCGGAGTCGATGATGTCCTCGACGATCAGCACGTCGCGTCCGGAGATGTCGGTGCCGAGGTCCTTCAGGATCCGCACCACCCCGGAGGACTTGGTGCCGGAGCCGTAGGAGGACACGGCCATCCAGTCCATTTCGACCTTGAGGTCGATGCGGCGGGCGAGGTCGGCCATCACCATCACCGCACCCTTGAGCACGCCCACCAGGATCGGGGGCTCCTCGGCATAGTCCGCGGCGATCTGGGCACCGAGCTCGTCGAGCCGGTCGTGGATCTGCTGCTCGGTCAGCAGCACGTGATCGACGTCGGGATGGGGGTGCATGAGAGGCACGCTGGTCTCCTCCGTGGATTCGGGTGGGGTGCGTGCGCCGCGGCTCACGGATCGTTGCGGCGCCACACCAGCAGGCCGTCGCGGCGAGCGACCTCGATCCTACCCGGTAGCGGTACGGAAGCCTGACCGTGCCATCTGACGGCCAAGGCGTCGATCGCGAGCACCTGCCGGCGCAGCAGGGACTTGCCCGACGGCGTGGCCGCGATCTGCTCGGCCAGGCGTGAGGCATCACGCAGCACGCGGGTGCGCAGCGGCTCGGGCGTCGCCGCCAGGGCGTGCACGTCCAGCAGCAGCAGGTCGTCCTCCTCACGGGTGGGTGCCGCATCGCGGCGCAGGCCCTCCAGCAGCACCGCGGCCTCGGCATCGAGATGCTCCGAGTCCGGCCGCACCAGGTCGGCCGAGCGCGCCAGGTTCTCGTCGATCTGCTCGCCCAGCACCTCCCGCAGCAGCGGCATCAGGCGATGCCGGACCCGGGAGCGCAGGTACATGGGGTCGCTGTTCATGGGGTCCTGCCAGAAGTCCACGTCGAGCAGGCGGCAGATCTGCTCGGTGTCCGCCCGGCGCAGTGCGGTGGTCTCGTCGCGACCGCTGCCCAGGAACGGCCTCAGCAGCAGGCCGCGCCGACGGGGAATGCCTGCCAGCGCCCTGGGGCCGGCGCCGCGAGCCAGGGCCATCAGCACCTGCTCGGCCTGGTCGTCCAGGGTGTGCCCCAGCAGCAGGGCCAGGGAGCCCCGTTCCTCCGCGAGCCGTTCGAGAGCGTGGTGACGAGCGTCCCGAGCGGCGTTCTCCAGGCCACCGGGGGCGTGGTCCGGAACCTCGATGCGCAGCACATGGGCGGTGGCCCCCAGTCGCTCGACCTGGGCGCCGGCGCGCTCGGCGACCCGTGCGGAGGACTCCTGCAGGCCGTGGTCGACGATCCCGGCCTCCGCCTCCAGGCCCATGCGGGAGGCCACCCAGGCAGTGGTGGCCAGCAGCGCCAGGGAGTCCGCTCCCCCGCTGACGCCCACCAGCAGGCGGGGCGCGTGGCGGCCGGCGGCGGTGTCGTCGGCGAGCTCCTCGAGACGGGAGGTGAGGCTCACGCGCACGGCCGTGCGGGCACGGGCGATCACGGGCGCAGGGCCGGCCATCAGTCCTCCTGCACCAGTTCGGCGGTCACGGCATCGACGGCAGCCCTGGCCTCCAGGGCGCTGGACCCTTCGAACCCGTGCACCACGATCGAATAGCCCACCGTGCGGCCACCCGGCAGCACGGCCACCCCGGCCAGGGTCGCGGCCCCGCCGAGGTAGCCCGTCTTGCCGCGCACGATGCCGCGGGCGTCCTGGGTGCCGGCCGCGTCGAAGCGGTCGGCCAGGGTCCCGGAGAGACCGGCGACGGGGACGTCGAACAGGATCTGCTCGAGACCGGCGACCTCCCCGGAGGCCACCTGGCCCATCACGGCCGCCAGCAGCGCCGGGGGCACGCGGTTGTCGCGGGACAGGCCGGAGCCGTCGAGGATCTGCAGGGCGTCCAGGTCCTGCTGGGGCAGGCCCAGCTCGACGCCCAGCTCGCGGATCTCGGCCTCGACGGCGGCTGCCGCACCCTGGGGCGTGGTCTCCTCGCCCCGCTGGAGCGCCACCAGGTGCGCCAGGAGCTCGGCTGTGGTGTTGTCGGAGATCAGCAGGGTGTGCCGCACGATGTCCACGATCGGCTCGGACTCCACCTGTACGGACGGAGCCCCTTCGGGTGCGGTGCCCGCACTCACCTCGCCCTGCACCTCGAGCCCCGCCTCGGTGAGCATGCTCGCGAACAGGCGCGCCGCATCACCTGCGGGATCGGTGGACTTGGGCCCGTACTGGGTGCCGTCGAGCCAGCCGCGGTCCACCGCGATCGAGGCGGTGGGGGTCACCCACCCGCCGTCGGTGCCGTTGTCCCCCCAGGCCGGGTTGGCGCCTCCGGTGAGGATCCCGGTGTCCAGGGCCACGGTGACGGAGGTGGTGTCCTGCTCACGGGCCAGCTCGGCGGCGCCGTCGGCGAGTTCGCGCAGCTCGTCCTCGCTCAGGGTCATGTCCCCGCCGCCTTGAAGGGTGACGGTGCCGTCCTGCACGGCGGCGCGGGTGGTGAGCACCTCGGTCCCGGTGTACTGCCGCAGCACGGCGGCGGCGGTGAGCAGCTTGAGGGTGGAGGCGGGGACATGGACGGTGTGGGCGTCCCGGCCCGCCAGCTGCTCTCCCGTCCCGGCGTCCACCACGGCGTAGGAGAGGTTGCCGTCCACGACGGGCAGCGCGGCGTGCGCGTCCATGCGGGCCTGCAGGTCCTGGGCCTGGGCATCGGGGACCTCCGGTGCCACGGGCGGGATGGGGGCGGCGGCGGTGACGCGGTCGTAGTCCTCCCCCTGCGCGCGAGGGCCGGAGGCGGGGCCCTCCTCCTCGTCGGCCACGGTGAGCACCCCGGGGAAGGCGTCGGTCACGTCACCGATCACGTAGAAGCTGACGGGCACGGCAGCGCACAGGGTGATGGCGGCGGCTCGCCACAGTCGCTCGGTGGGCATCCCCTCACGATAGAGTGTCCCGGTCAGCAGCAGTGCCCTCAGGGCTGGACCGCAACGGAGCAGGCGTCATGGAATTCGACGTGACCATCGAGATCCCTCGAGGGAACCGCAACAAGTACGAGGTCGATCATCACAACGGCCGCATCCGCCTGGACCGGATGCTGTTCACCGCGACCCGGTACCCGGACGACTACGGCTTCATCGAGGGCACCCTCGGTGAGGACGGCGACCCACTGGACTGCCTGGTGCTGCTGGAGGAGCCCACCTTCCCCGGCTGCCTGATCCGCTGCCGCGCCCTGGGCATGTTCCGCATGCGCGACGAGGCCGGCGGTGACGACAAGATCATCGCGGTGCCGGTGGGCGACCGCCGCCAGGTGCGCCGTCAGGAGCTGACCGACGTCTCGGAGTTCCACCGCCTGGAGATCCAGCACTTCTTCGAGGTGTACAAGGACCTCGAGCCCGGCAAGAGCGTGGAGGGCGCCCACTGGGAGGGCCGCTCCGACGCCGAGGCGGAGATCCGCCGCTCGTACCAGCGCGCCGCCGGCACCGAGCACGCCAACGAGTTCACCCAGGAGGTCTGAGCGGCATCCGCCGCCCGGGTACACCGGCGGCGC
>NZ_JALXKT010000090.1:0-8718 GCF_025144775.1 Brachybacterium sp. p3-SID957
ACTCCGATTCTCCTTGCTGAGACTCGGAACGAAACCCAGGGCGCTTCAAGTCGCCCCGCTGAAGACGGCCGCACGCCTTCCAGGTACGTCGAGGCCTGCAACGCGGCTGGCCAGCATCCCGACCGGCACCATCACCGCAGCGAATAGAACGTAGACCGGCACCGCCAGGAGCAGTGAACCGAGCCGGGCGCTCACGCCGGAGATCTGCGACGCGACGACGACCGCCAGCGTCGTGACCATCAGTGGCACCATCGCCCCGGCAGCAACCTGGTCGAGCCTCCTGCCGGCCCGCGACCGGGCAGCGGCGAGCTGGGTCAAGGCCGCGGCCAAGAAGGGAAGCGCGATGATGAGCACGAACGCCTCGACGAACGGTGCGACCTCGATGGAGCTGGCGAACTCCGCTCCCACCAAGAGCCACATGTACAGCGGCAACAGGAGCATCTGAGCGATCATCAGCAACGGGGCCGCAGCCAGGAGCCGCTCCTCGTCGCCGCCCGCGAGGCCGGAGAAGACGATGACGTAGTCGATGCAAGGGGTGAGCAGCACGAACAGGACACCGACGAGGAGTGCCTGGTCGGCGGCGACGATCCGTGAGAGCGGCCAGACGATCAACGGCACCAAGACGAAGTTGACGACGAGGATCGTCGAAAGGAGCCGCCAGTCCCGGAACGCTCGCCCGATCCTGCCGAAGGGGATCCCGAGGAACGTGGCGTACAGCAGCAGCGCCAGCACCGGGTGGATCGCCAGCTCCGCAGGATGAGCAACCGCAGGCCAGGCCATCCCAACGACGGCCCCGAGAGCCAGGCCCGCCACGTAGAGCACCACCTGGTGCCGCTCCATCCATTCCACGCTCGCGCGCATAAGTCTCCTTCGGTTCCTTCTCGTACCAGTACCGGATGCGCAATCGCATCCAAGGTCGAGCGGCCTGGGTCAGGACACGCTGTTCTATCCGTTCTGCGGTGGCAGTGCGGCGACGATCGGGTGATCCTTGTCGATCAAGCTCAGCTCGTAGTAGATCGCCTCGACGGGGCAGACCGGCTCGCAGGCTCCGCAGTCGACGCACTCGTCGGGGTGGATGTAGAGCATTCGCTGCCCCTCGTAGATGCAGTCGACCGGGCACTCGTCGATGCATGCACGGTCCTTCACATCCACGCAGGGCAGCGCAATCACATACGTCATACCCAAGACGTTAGACCTTGAACTCAGGTTGAAGGTCAAGCCGGAGCCCTCTATGGTCGGAGCATTAGGATCTCCGAGGTCGCCGAGCGCACCGGAGTGCCCACGAGCACACTGCGCTACTACGAGCGCCTCGGTATCCTCACCGCGCACAGGAGCGCCAACGGATACCGGGACTTCGACGTGGGCCACCTGGAGCGCTTGGATTTCATCGCTTCGGCCAAGCGGCTCGGCCTCGAGCTGCCCGAGATCCGCCGCCTCCTCGACCTCGCGGACAACGGCACCTGCACGGGAGTCAAGGCCACGCTCCAGCCACTGTTGGCAATGCAGATCACCGCTGTCGAGAACCAGCTGCGAACCCTGACTGACCTGCAAGGACAGTTGCATAGGGCGCAGGCTCACGTCGACGCTTGCCCGGACAGCGACGAGCGCTGCCGGTCGGAGTGCGCGTTCAGGGCCTTCGCCGGGCACTAGGAAGCCAAGCGACTCACGAACACCAGGGTTGCATCTGCTCAATAATGCTCAGACAGTGCGCCAGTGTGAACTGTCTGCACATAGAGGCCGCTGCGGATCTGACAGCAGTGCTGACAGCAACGCGCTGGTGTCTGGTCGGTTCGCTCGAGTCGCGCCGGGGCCATGACCTGTGAAAACGTGGTCGTTCGCGCGTGTCCAGACGGACTTTTAATCCGCGGGTCGAGGGGTCGATCCCCTCCGGGCCCACCCTGGTCGAAGCCTGTCGTCGGCGACATGGCTGCGTCCTGTGGGGAGTCGACGGGAACTTGGTCGCACACCCGGCCCGTATGGCGGGGAGTGCCTACCGGCTGCGCCCGCAGGACGAGCAGGGTGTACACGGTGCGAGAACCATGTCGGCGACCCATCGGTGTCGAAGCGCGGTCTCCCCTGCGCGAGTGCCCAGGCGGAGGCGCTGGTAGGCGCCGCTCTATTGACGGGTCCGGCACCCGGGCAAGGACCCGAGAGCCGCGTTCTCAGAGGTGGGCGGCAGCGGCCGGGCCGATGGGACCAGGGTCGATGACGACCAGGGAGGCGAGTTCGATGCGGTGGCGAGGTCGGGCCGTGTCGCTGCGGGCGCGGTCAGTTCGCGGTAGCGGTGAGGTCGTTCAGGAGTGCACGGACGCGGGCGTCGATGTCGTCCCGCACCAGGCGCATGCGCTCCATCCCGTCGATGCCCCTCAGGGAGGGCTCATCGGTGTGCCAGGTGGTGACCGGCGCGGTCATTCCCTCAACGGGTTCAATTTCGGCTTCGCCGCCGATGACGATCACGTGGTCGACGCTGCGCAGCAGCTCGGAGGTGACCGGCTGGGGGACGGCGGAGGACATGTCCGCGCCGACCTCGGCGATCGCCTCCGCGGACTGGGCATTGATGGCGGTGCCGGGGCGGGTGCCGGCGGAGTGCACCTCGACGGCATCTCCGGCGTGATGGCGCATGAGGGCGGCCGCCATCTGTGACTTACCGCCGTTCTTCACGCACACGAACAGGACTGCGGGGCGTTTCGCGGTCATGGTGACTCGACCTCTCTGCTGGTTCATCGGGTGGGAACGGTCGCGTCGCCGGGGAAGAGCCGGCGGCCCATCGCGAGGGCGACGTAGACGAGGGCGACGAGGACCGGGACCTCGATCAGGGGGCCGACGACACCGGCGAGGGCCTGGCCGGAGGTGACGCCGAAGGTGCCGATGGCGACGGCGATGGCGAGCTCGAAGTTGTTTCCCGAGGCGGTGAACGCGACGGTCGTGGACTTGGCGTAATTCAGGCCGATCGCCCGTCCGAGCAGGAAGGACCCCAGAAACATGACCACGAAGTAGACCAGCAGCGGCAGAGCGATGCGGGCCACGTCTCCCGGGGCGGAGAGGATCGCGTCGCCTTGGAGAGCGAACAGCAGCACGATGGTGAAAAGCAGCCCGTACAGCGCCCACGGGCCGATCTTCGGGAGGAACCGCTCCTCGTACCAGGCCCGACCCTTCGCCTTCTCCCCGAGGATGCGGGTCAGGAAGCCGGCGACCAGGGGGATCCCGAGGAAGATCAGCACGCTGAGGACGATCGCGCCGATCGAGAATTCGGCCGACGTGGTCGGCAGCCCTAGCCACGACGGCAGCGCCTGGAGGTAGAACCAGCCCAGGGCACCGAAGGCGATCACCTGGAAGACGGAGTTGATCGCGACCAGCACGGCGGCAGCTTCGCGGTCGCCGCAGGCGAGGTCGTTCCAGATGAGCACCATCGCGATGCAGCGCGCGAGGCCCACGATGATCAGGCCGGTCCGGTACTCCGGCAGGTCGGCAAGGAAGATCCACGCGAGGCCGAACATGAGTGCCGGTCCGACGAGCCAGTTCAGCACCAGGGAGGTCACCAGCAGGCGTCGGTCAGCTCCGATTCTGCGGGTCTCGTCGTAGCGGACCTTCGCCAGGACCGGGTACATCATCACCAGCAGTCCGATCGCGATGGGGAGGGACACGGATCCGATCTTTACCGCCTCCAGTGCGGTGTTCAGGCCGGGGACGAACCGCCCCAGGAGGAGCCCCACGGCCATGGCGGCCAGGATCCATACCGGGAGCCAGCGATCGAGGAAGGACATCTCCTCCATTACGCGGGGCTGCTCCACATCCTTGGTGGTCGTACTCATCAGGGCCATGTTCCTTCCATCGACGGTTATCGATGCGTACGCTATGCCCCACATCGATGACTGTCAATGTAAGGTGAGGGCATGTCCACGACGACCGACGCCACAGCCACCGGATTCGCGCTGAGGACCGACTCTGACGAGTGCTGCTCGCTGTCCGCAGGCCCGGTCGACACCGTCGACGCCGAGAGGATCGCCTCCCTGTTCAAGGCGCTGTCCGACCCCACGCGGCTCCGACTCCTCTCCCACGTCGCCGCCCAGGGCTGCGAGTCGGTCTGCGCGTGCGATCTCACCGAGCCGCTCGGCATCAGTCAGCCCACCGTTAGCCACCACATGAAGAAGCTTGTCGACGCCGGCCTGCTCACGCGCGAGCAGAAGGGCCGCTGGGCCCACTACTCCGTCGTCCCGTCCGCCTTTGCCGAACTCCGCGCGTTCCTCGACATCGCCTGAACCTCACCCCCGGTCGGGAGGCTCCCATGACCGCTCGCCCCAGCGTCTTGTTCGTCTGTGTCCACAACGCCGGTCGATCCCAGATGGCAGCCGGGTGGCTGAGGGAGCTCGCCGGGGACCGCATCGAGGTCCGCTCCGCCGGGTCTGCGCCCGCCGACTCGATCAACCCCGCAGCGGTGGAGGCCATGGCGGAGGTCGGCATCGAGATCTCCCACCAGAAGCCGAAGGTCCTCACCCCCGAATCCGTCCAGGCCTCCGACGTGGTCATCACCATGGGATGCGGCGACGCCTGCCCCTACTACACCGGCAAGCGGTACGAGGACTGGAAACTCGAGGACCCAGCCGGCAAGGGCGTGGCGGAAGTCCGCCCGGTGCGCGACGAGATCCGCACCCGCATCGAGGAGCTCATCGGCAGCTTGCTGTCCCGCGAGCCACTCGACATTCCAGTCCAAGGTTGAGGAAAGCCGAGCGCACGTGTGACTAGGGCTTCTGGAGACACCGTCCCCAAGGAACAGATGCCGACCCGTCTCGAACACCTCTTGACAGCAACGCTGACAGCGACGCGGTGGTGTCCGTCGCGCTTCGGGTAGCAGTACGAGCCCTCTGACCTGCTTGTACACGCTCTGCGGCCGGTGCTCTGGCGGACTTTCAATCCGCGGGTCGAGGGTCGGTCCCCTCCGGGCCCACCGCAGGTCAGAGCCGAGATCGCGTTTCGGTTCTTCGCGCTGAAAGGGACTGATGCACGATCAGGAGTCGGTTGCGTGCGTCTCTAAGCGTGGTGGCATTCCCGGGGTGGCGTTGATGCGACACCGGCGCGTCAGCGCCTGAGGATTCGAACTAGCTGATCCTCCGCGGCGGTGCCTCAATGCACCGGCCAGCCGTCCTGCAGCGCTGACCTGCTCCGGGGCCCCGCGCACGTCCCGGCCCGGTGCCCGCTTACCGAACTACAGTGGAAGCGGCCGTCGAACCACGGTCGGCGAGCCAGGACTCTGATCTCGACCGAGGAGTGGATCTCCGTGACCGCACTGCTTGATTCCCGCACCGCCCTGGTGACCGGAGGGACCGTCGGCATCGGCGCAGGCATCGCACGCCAGCTCCGCGACCATGGCGCCCAGGTCATCGTCACCGGCCTCACCGAGGACGAATGCTCCCAGGCAAGGGAGGACGGCTTCACCGCCTACGTGCTCGACGTGCGTGATCGCGCGGCGTGCGACGAGGTGATCGCCCGAGCGGCCGACGAGCTCGGAGGACTCTCCGTGCTGGCCTCCAACGCAGGGGTGTACCCGCAGGCCCGCATCGAGGCGATGACCGACGAGGACATCGATCTGATCTTCGACATCAACGTCAAGGGCACCATCCACGCCGTCCAGGCGGCGATCCCCGCACTGGAGGCATCGGGGCGCGGTCGCATCGTGGTGACCAGTTCGATCACCGGCAACTTCACGGGCTTTCCGGCGTGGTCCCACTACGGGGCCACCAAGGCCGCGCAGATGGGGTTCGTGCGCTCCGCCGCGATCGAACTGGCACGCAGGGGCATCACGATCAATGCTGTGCTGCCCGGCAACATCCTGACCCCGGGGCTGAAGGAGCTGGGGCAGGAGTACCTGGACCAGATGGCACGGTCCGTGCCTGCCGGCTACCTTGGTGAGCCGGAGGACATCGGTGCGACCGTCGCCTTCCTCGCCTCGGACGGCGCCCGGTACATCACCGGGCAGGGCATCGTGGTCGATGGCGGACAGATCCTGCCGGAGACCCCGGAGGCACTCGAGGAGATCTGAGCCGTTCGCCGTCGGCCTCCAGGAGTCTTTCGCATCCCTTCCAGTTGGCAGAGACTATGCGGTGGGATGCTTCCCGTAGGGGGAGATCGCCGGTGTCTTGCGAAGAGGCGCCGGCGGTCCACCTCTTTCGCCGTCGCGGCGCATCGTGCGCCGCTGCGCTGTCCATGATAGGGGTAGATCAGGGATGAGGATCACGCGGCCGAGCACGATCAGGACGATCCGACGGGTGAGAGGCACCGCTGCACCAGTGGTCCTGGCATCCTGTGTGGCCCTGGCATTGGCGGGGTGCACAGGCGCGGACACCGGTCCCGCTGCCCCGGACGCATCGCCTGCCTCCTCCGCTTCCGAACCGGCCTCTGAGCCGGCTGCCGTCGCGGCATCGGCGGGCGGGGACTGGTCTGCCACGGCAGCGCAGGTCGCACCGAGCGTGGTCTCGATCTCGGTGCGCACCTCGCAGGGCGGTGGCGCCGGATCCGGCGTGATCATCGACGAGCAGGGCCACGTGGTCACCAACCACCACGTCATCGCCGGGGCCACCGAGGGTGGGCAGATCCTGGTGACGCTCGCTGACGAGCGGGTCTTCGAGGCGTCCGTGCTGGGCAGCGATCAGGCCAGCGACCTCGCGGTCCTGGAGATCGCCGATGCTCCCGCAGACCTGACCCCGATCGAGGTCGCCGATTCCGACGAATTGGTGGTCGGCGAACCCGTGATGGCCGTGGGCAACCCGCTGGGACTGTCCGGCACGGTCACGACCGGCATCGTCAGCGCGCTGGATCGTCCCGTGACGGCTGGCAGCGCTGAACCGTCGGCGTCGGGGGCGCAGGAGCCCGTGGTCACCAACGCCATCCAGACCAGCGCCGCGATCAACCCCGGCAACTCCGGGGGCGCCCTGGTCGACGCGAACGGCCAGCTGGTGGGCATCAACTCCTCGATCGCCGCACTCGGCCCCGAATCCGGCAACATCGGCATCGGCTTCGCGATCACCTCACGGCAGATGCGGTCCGTGGTTGACCAGATCCTGGAGACCGGCACCGTCCAGCACGCCTACCTGGGCGTGGGTGTGGGCGACGTGATCGTCGAGGTCGACGGGGCCCAGCGGTGGGCCGCAGGTGTCGCGAACGTGGCACCCGACGGCCCCGCAGCGCAGGCCGGCCTGCAGGAGGGCGATGGCATCCTCGCGATCGACGACGAGGCCGTGGACTCCGCCCTCTCGCTGATCGCGCAGATCCGTGAACGGCCGGTGGGCACCGAGGTCACCCTCGACATCGTCCGCGACGGTGAGGCCCAGGAGGTCACCGTCACCCTCGCCGCGCGGCCCTGAGCAGTGGGCGTCGCGGGTGACTCGGCGGCGGAGCTGACGATGCACGGTCACCCGTCGTGTCGTGCTCGCTCGGGATTACGCTCCGGTAATCGCCGAGGGGAGGACGCCGATGATCCGGTGCCCGTGCTGTGATGGAGGCAGTCGCGGCCCGTGGGGGGCAGCCTGCTCGGGGGAGTAGCACCATGATCCAGCCTGTCAGCGTGCCTGCGGGGCGCCCGTTGATCTCCGCGGTCACCGGCACCAACGGGAAGACCAGCGTCGGCACGGCCACCTTGCAGCTGATGCGGGCAGCCGGGTGGAGTGCCGCCGGGTACGACTCCACCGGCATCACCGACGTCGACGGTGTGCTGCACGAGGCGAAGGTGCGGCGCTCGCCCGCCTACCTGCCGGAGCTGATCGACTACCAGGTGCGCCGCGGTGCCCAGGCGATCTCCCTGGAAGCCTTCGTCGGAATCCTGGCGGACGGCCTGTTCGAGCACGTCGAAGTGGATACCGCCGTGTGCACGGGCCTGGAACGGGATCACCTCGACGTGCACGGGGGCGTCGACGGCTACTGGGCCGCCAAGCTGTCACTGTTCGAGAGGCATCTGCGTCCCGACGGGACAGCCGTGCTGGCCACGGACTGTGTGCGCGGCGACATGGTGCGCGAGGCCGCGAGGCGTCGCGGCGCCCGGGTCGTGGAAGTGGGAGAGGGCGGGCACGTGCGACTCACCGACGCTCACGAAACCGATGGACACCTCAGCGGAAAGCTCCATCTGGGCGAGGACCCCTACCCGGTCACGCTTCCCACGGTGCACTCGATCGCAGTGACGAACCTGCTGCTGGCCGCCACCGCCGTGATCGCAGCCGGCGGGTCACCCGAAGCGGTCGTGGCAGGCCTGGAACAGGTGGCCCCGCCGCCGGGCAGACTCGAGATCATTACCCAGTGCGACGGAATCACCGCCATGGTGGACACCGCCCACAATCCCGGAGCCCTGCGCACTGCGCTGACCGCAGTGCGCGAGCGCACCCCGGGCCGAGTGCTGGTCGTGTTCGGCGCGGGCGGTGAGAGGGATCGCGGCAAGCGACAGGAGATGGGAGCGATCGCCGCGCACCTGGCCGACCTGGTGGTGCTGAACGACGACAACCCCCGGCGCGAGCCTCCGCAGCGCATACGGGCCGAGGTGCGCAAGGGATGCCCGGACTGCATCGAGATCCCGCGCCGCACGGATGTGATCCTCGCCGCGCTGGAGATGGCTCGACCCGGCGACACAGTGCTTGTGGCAGGCAAGGGTGATGAGACGGTGCAGCTGGTGGGCACTGGACGCATCCCGCATGATGACCGAGAGGTCATCCGCCAGGCCATGGCGGCCCGCTGAAT
>NZ_JALXKT010000091.1:0-8664 GCF_025144775.1 Brachybacterium sp. p3-SID957
CACCGCGCACCTCGGTGATGCGGTCGTCGCCGAGCGCGGTCACGGCCTGGGAGAAGGCGTCGCCGACGGTGCGCACGTGCTCCAGCAGCGCGTCCTCGGCGATGGTGCCCAGGACGGCGAGGGCCACGGCGGCGGCCAGCGGGTTGCCGCCGAAGGTCGTGCCGTGCTGCCCAGCGGTGAGCAGATCGCGCGTCTCGGACCCGAAGGCGATCAGCGCCCCGATGGGGAACCCGCCTCCCAGGCCCTTCGCGAGCGTCATCACGTCGGGGGTCACGCCCTGGGTGGCCTGGTGGGCGAACCAGTGGCCGGTGCGGGCGATGCCCGACTGCACCTCGTCCAGGATCAGCAGGGTGCCGTGCTCGCGCGTGAGCCTGCGCAGCGCCTGCAGGTAGGCGGGCTGCAGGGGGCGCACGCCTGCCTCGCCCTGGATCGGTTCGGCGAACACTGCGGCCACGTCCCCCGGGGCGAGGGCGGCGGCGAGGGCGTCCTCGTCGTTCGCGGGGAGGAACTCGACGCCTCCGGGGAGGGGTTCGAAGGGGGCGCGGTAGGCCACCTTGGAGGTGAGCGCGAGCGCTCCCATGGTGCGGCCGTGGAAGGAGTCGGCGAGGGCGAGGATGCGGGGGCGCCGCGGGCCGCCGTGGCGGCGGGCGATCTTGAAGGCGGCCTCGTTCGCCTCGGTGCCGGAGTTGGCGAAGAACACGCCGGATCCCTCGGGGGCCTGGGCGAGGCGCAGCAGGGTCTCGGCGAGCTCGATCTGCGGGGGCGTGGCGAAGAAGTTGGAGACGTGGGCCAGGTTCTCGGCCTGCTTGGACAGGGCGGAGGTGATCGAGGGGTGGCCGTGGCCCAGGGTGTTGACCGCGATCCCGCCCAGCAGGTCGAGGTAGCGGGTTCCCCGCTCGTCCCAGACGTGCACACCCTTCCCGCGCACCAGCACCCTCTGGGGGGTACCGAACACCGGGATCATGGACTGTGCGTAGCGCGTGCCGTAGCCGGTCTGCGTCCCGTGCTCAGACATAGTCGTCCCTCCTGACCATCGTTCCGATCCCCTTGGTCGTGAAGACCTCCAGCAGCACCGCGTGCTCGATGCGGCCATCGATCATGGCGGCGGTGCGCACCCCGGCGTCCACGGCCCCCAGCAGTGCCTCGGCCTTGGGGATCATGCCCTCGGTGAGCTCGGGGAGCATCGCGCGCAGCTCACTGGCCGCGATCTCGGGGATCAGCGAATCGCGGTCCGGCCAGTCGCGGTACAGGCCCTCCACATCGGTGAGCATCACCAGCTTCTCTGCGTCCAGGCCCTGGGCGATGGCTGCCGCGGCGAGATCGGCGTTGATGTTGAGGACCTCGCCGGTGAGGTTCCCGTCCTCGTCCACCTCGGGTGCGATCGAGGAGATCACGGGGATGCGGCCGGCCTCCAGCAGGTCGCTGATCGACTCGATGCGCACGCCGTCCACGGCTCCCACGTGGCCCAGGTCGATGTCCTCGCCGTCCACGACGGTGCCGCGGCGCTTGGCGGTGAACAGGTGCGCGTCCTCCCCGGACATGCCCACGGCGTAGGGGCCGTGCTGGTTGATGAGGCCGACGAGCTCGCGGCCCACCTGGCCCACCAGCACCATGCGCACGATGTCCATGGTGTCGGCGTCGGTCACGCGCATGCCGCCGCGGAAGGTGGAGTCGATCCCGACCCGTTCCAGCATGGCGCTGATCTGGGGCCCACCGCCGTGGACCACGACCACGTGGATGCCGGCCAGGTGCATGAAGACCATGTCGGCGGCGAAGGCGCGGCGCAGCTCGTCGTCGACCATGGCGTTGCCGCCGTACTTGATCACCACGATCCTGCCGCGGAAGCGCTGCATCCAGGGCAGGGCCTCGATCAGCACGGCCGACTTGCTGCGGGCCTCGAGGCGGGCGGCGTCGAGCTGGGCGAGGGGGTTCTTGCCCACCAGGGTCTGGGCGGGCCGGCTCGGGTCGGGGGCGGTCACGCTCATGAGGAGTAGGCGCTGTTCTCTTCGACGTACTCGTGGGTGAGGTCGTTGGTCCAGATGTCGCCGGTGGCGGTGCCGGCGCCGAGGTCCACTTCGATGAGGGTCTCGCGGGGAGTCATGTCGACCTCGGAGCGGTCGCGGTGGGCTCCGCCGGAGCGGCACACCTCCACCCCGTTGACGCTCACGGAGAGGTCCTCGACGGCGAAGGGGGCGACGTCCTCGGGGACGCAGCCGGCGGCGGCGACGATCCTGCCCCAGTTGGGGTCATTGCCGTACACGGCGGTCTTGACCAGGTTGGAGCGGGCGATCTCCCGGGCCACGGCCAGGGCGGCCTGCTCGGTGCTGGCCGAGCGCACGATCACGTGCACGTCGTGGGCGGCTCCTTCGGCGTCGGCCACCAGCTGCCGGGCGAGGTCGGCCGAGACCTGCCGGACGGCCTCGGCGAGCTCCTCGGCCCGCGGGGTGATGCCACTGGCACCTGAGGCCAGCAGGATCACGGTGTCGTTGGTGGACATGCAGGCATCGGAGTCGACGCGGTCGAAGGTGGTGGCGGTGGCCGCGCGCAGCGCGGACCCGGCGGTGGCGGGGTCGATGTCGGCGTCGGTGGTCAGCACCACCAGCATGGTGGCCAGCTGGGGCGCGAGCATCCCGGCGCCCTTGGCCATGCCGCCCACCACCACGCCGGAGGACGTGGTCGCGGAGGCGGTCTTGGGCACGCTGTCGGTGGTCATGATGGCGCGCGAGGCGGCCTCATCGGTCTCGGCTCCCACGGCGAGCGCGGCCGCCGCGGTGTCGATCCCGCCCAGCACCGCGTCCATCGGCAGGCGCTCACCGATCAGGCCGGTGGAGCACACCAGCACGTCCTGGGCTGAGATGCCGAGCTGCTGGGCGGTGTGCTCGGCGGTGCGGTGGGTGTCGGCGAAGCCCTCCGGGCCGGTGCAGGCATTGGCACCGCCGGAGTTGAGCACCACGGCGCGGGACCGACCATCGGCGATGGCCTGGCGGGACCAGAGCACGGGGGCGGCCTGGACGCGGTTCGCGGTGAACACGGCCGCGGCGGTGTCCCGCGGGCCGTCGTTGACGACGAGGGCGAGATCCAGGGCACCGGTGGCCTTGATCCCGGCGGCCGTTGCGGCGGCGCGGAATCCGCGGGGGCGGGTGACGGTCATGGCTGTCTCCGGGGGTCTGTGGGGAGGCGGGGAGCGAGCGGAGGCTGGTGCGGGGGCTGCCGGGCTCAGGGGGCGAGCGCGGTTCGGCTCAGCCCGGTTCGCTCCGGCAGGCCCAGGGCGAGGTTGAGGGACTGCAGGGCGGCACCGGCGGTGCCCTTGACCAGGTTGTCGAGGGCGGCGATCACCGTGGCCTGGCCGCTGCGACGATCCACCGCCGCGCCGATGCGCACCGTGTTGGCGCCGGTGACCTGGCCGGTGGCGGGCATCCGGCCCTCCGGCAGGACGGTGAGGAAGTGCTCCTGGCCGTAGTCGGCCCCGAGCGCCTCCAGCAGGTCCGCGGTGGTGGTGCCGGGATCGACGGGGGCATTGATCACCGCGAGGATGCCGCGGCTCATGGGCACCAGCACGGGGGTGAAGGTCAGGCGCAGTTCGCCCTCGGCACCGGCCCGGCGCAGGTTCTGCAGGATCTCGGGCACGTGCCGGTGGGAGCCTCCCGCGGCATAGGGCGACGCGGATCCTTGCGCCTCGCTGAACAGCAGGTGCTGCTTGGCGGTGCGGCCCGCACCGGAGTAGCCGACGGGGAGCACGGCGCCGAGCGCGCCGCCGTCGATGAGTCCTCTGCGCACCAGGGGCGCGACCCCGAGGGTGACGGCGGTGGCGTTGCAGCCGGGCACGGCGATCTCGCGAGTCCCGCGCAGCAGCTCGCGCTGACGCGTGCCATCGGCGAGGGGCAGCTCTGGCATGCCGTAGGTCCAGGTGCCGGAGTGCTCGCTGCCGTAGTAGTCCTCCCAGTCCTGGGCGCTCTCCAGGCGGTGGTCCGCCCCGAGGTCGAGCACGAGCACCTGCGGATCCACCTGCCGCAGCTGGGCGGCGATGTGTCCGGACTGCCCGTGGGGCAGGGCGAGGACCACGGCGTCATGTCCGCACAGGTTCTCGACCGTGGTCTCCTGGAGCACCGGGTCGTGCCCGAGGTCCACGTGCGGGGCGACCTCGCTCAGCTGCTTGCCTGCACTGGAGTGCGCGGCCACCGTGGCAACCTGGACCCCGCGGTGCCCGGCCAGCAGGCGCAGCGTCTCGCCCCCGGCGTATCCGGAGGCGCCGACGACCGCGATGCGGGGCAGGGACTGCGTGACAGACATGGCGAAAGTCTATACATGCCCGTGCATGATCAGCCAACTCGGCTGTGGTGCACACCTCGTACGGGCGGGGGGCCTCGTCGGTAACGGTTTCGACACGGACGCCCCTCGAAGGGGCCCCTCGGGTTGCACAGGGCCCACCTGGAGCGGTTAAGCCCTTGGTTCAGCGGTTAAGTAGGTGCCGTAGACGCACTCACGCTCGCAGCACGCCTCCTACGGCGTCCTCCACCGCGCGGATGCAGCGCTCGCGGGCCGCACCGATCTGCTCGCCGGTGAGGGTGCCGTCCTCGGACCGCAGCCGCACCGCGAAGGCAAGCGACTTCTTGCCCTCGCCGATCTGATCGCCGGTGTACACGTCGAACAGGCGAACGCTCTCGGCGAGATCTCCGATGCCCACCACGATCGCGGCCTGGACGGCCGAGGCGGGCACGTTCTGATCGACCACGAAGGCGAAGTCCTCCTTGGCCGGGGGGAACGTGGGCACCGGTACGGCCTCGACCACCGCGGGGGCCGCCGCGATCACGGCCTCCAGGTCCAGTTCGAGGGCGCTGCTGCGGGCGGGAAGGGAGTACGCCTTGATCACTGCGGGGTGCAGCTCCCCGGCATGTCCCACGACGGTCTGCTCTCCGTCGGCGCCCTGGACGGTGAGCTCGGCGGTGCGGCCGGGGTGGAAGGGCGCGTGCTCGGCCTGACGCACCTCGAGGTGCGCCCCCACGGAGGCGGCGACACGGTGCGCGAGGTCGATGGCGTCGGCCCACCCCCAGGCGGGTGCCTCCCCCATCCAGGATCCGGGGCCGCTGGCTCCGCCGATCACGACCGCCAGGCGCCGGGTCTGTGCGGGCAGGGCGTCCTGCACGGCGGCGAGCTCCTCGTCCGAGGGTCGCTGCGCGGCCGAGGGCACGGGCGAGACACCGGCCTCGCCGCGGGAGAGCGACACCGACCCCACCTGGAAGATGGCCACGCTCTCCTCACCGCGGCCCAGGTTGCGGCGCGCCACCGGCAGCAGGGTCTGCAGCAGGGCGGTGCGCATCAGCGGCTCGTCGTCGGCCAGGGGGTTCAGCAGGCGCACGGCGCGGCGGCGCTCGTCCTCCGCGTCGTAGCGCAGCTGGTCGAACACGCCCTCGCCGATGAACGGGTAGGAGGCGACCTCCGTGAGGCCCGCCTCGGCCAGCGCCCGCCCGGCGTTACGGCGGCCCCGCTGGGAACGGGTGAGCCCGCGACCACCGGGGGCGGTGGGCAGGACGGAGGGGATCTGGTCGTATCCGACCAGCCGCGCGATCTCCTCGACGAGGTCCTCACGGACCACCAGATCGGGGCGCCAGCTGGGCGGGGTGACGCGCAGCATGTCGTCGCTGCCGCCCGCCGGGGCGCCGGCCTCCTCGACGGTGCAGCCGATCATCTCGAGGCTGCTGCGCACCTGCTCGGGGGTGTAGGCCACGCCCACGACGCGCTCGGCGTCCGCGATCGGGAAGTCGATCGCGGAGGGCTCGGTGATGGTGCCCTCGTCGGTGACGCGGTGGTCGATCTCGCCGCCGCCGTACTGGACGATCAGCTCGGCGGCACGCTGGGCGGCCACCAGCGGCAGGTGCGGATCCACACCGCGCTCGAAGCGCTTGGAGGCCTCCGAGGGCAGGCGGTGGCGGCGGGCGGTGCGCGCCACGGTGATCTGCTGGAACGTGGCGGCCTCGAGGATCACGTTGCGGGTGGCATCGGTGACTTCCGTCTCCGCCCCGCCCATCACCCCGGCCAGGCCCAGCACACGATCCCCCTCTGGTCCGCCGCAGTCGGTGATCAGCAGGTCCTCGGCATCCAGGGTGCGCTCGACATCGTCCAGCGTGGTCAGCTTCTCACCCGCCCGGGCACGGCGAACGATGATCGGTGCGACCACCTTCTCCGCGTCGTAGGCGTGCAGGGGCTGGCCCAGATCCAGCATCACGTAGTTGGTGACGTCGACGATCAGGGAGATGGGCCGCATCCCGGCCTGGGTGAGGCGACGGCTCATCCAGCGCGGCGTGGGGGCGGTGGCGTCGGTGCCGCGAACCTCGAGGGTCACGAACCGGGTGCAGCCCTCGCCGCCCCGCAGCGGGGCATCGTCCCGCAGCTGCACCGGCACCCCGCCGCGGGTGCCCTCCGGCGCGTCGACGGTGGTCACGGGGTCCACGAACGCACCGCCCGTGGCGTGGGAGTACTCGCGGGCCACGCCGCGCATGGAGAAGCAGTAGCCGCGATCTGGGGTCACGTTGATCTCGACGGTCTCGTCGCCGAGTCCCAGCAGGGCGATGGCGTCGTCACCGGGCTCACCGGTCAGGCCCGCACCGAGACCGCGACCCAGCACGATGATGCCGTCCTCGCCCTCCGGGTCCGCTTCCAGGCCCAGCTCCTCGCCGGAGCAGATCATGCCGTCGGAGGTGTGGCCGTAGGTCTTCCTGGCCGCGATGGCGAAGTCGCCCGGCAGCACGGTGCCGGGCAGGGACACCACCACCAGGTCGCCCACCTCGAAGTTGTGGGCACCGCAGATGATGCCGCGGGAGGGCTGCTCCTGGCCGGGCTGAGGGTCCTTGGGATCGTCGGCGGCCACGTTGTGCTCGGGGCCCACGTCCACCCGGCACCAGTTGATGGTCTTGCCGTTCTTCTGCGGCTCCTTCTCGAGGGCGAGCACGCGGCCCACCACGAGCGGTCCGGTCACCTGGGCGCCGTGGATGGCCTCCTCCTCGAGGCCGACGGAGACGAGATCGGCGGCGACCGATTCGGCGCCGGCCCCCTCGCGCAGGGTGACGTGCTCGGCGAGCCAGGTCAGCGGGATGCGGGGCATCTCAGATCTCCGTTCCGTAGTGCTGGGAGAAGCGGACGTCGCCCTCCACCATGTCGCGCATGTCCTCCACCCCGTTGCGCAGCATCAGGATGCGCTCGATGCCCAGGCCGAAGGCGAAGCCCTGGTACTCCTCGGGATCCACGCCGCAGGCACGCAGCACGGCGGGGTTGACCATCCCGCAGCCGCCCATCTCGATCCATCCGGTGCCGCCGCACACCCGGCAGGCGGGATCCGCGTCGTGGTCCAGGCCGTGGCGGGCCTCGCAGGAGAAGCAGCGGAAGTCCATCTCCGCGCTGGGCTCGGTGAAGGGGAAGAAGCTGGGGCGCAGGCGCGTGATCGGCTCACCGCCGAACAGCTCCCTGGCCAGGGTGTCCAGGGTGCCCACCAGGTGGGCCATGGTGAGGTCCTTGTCGATCGCGAGGCCCTCCACCTGGTGGAACACCGGGGTGTGGGTGGCATCGAGCTCATCGGTGCGAAACACCTCGCCCGGGCACACGATGTACAGCGGCACGCCGCGCTCCAGCAGGGAGCGGGCCTGCACCGGGGAGGTGTGGGTGCGCAGGATCTGCCCGCTGCCCTCGCCGCCGTCCGGTCCGGCCACGTAGAAGGTGTCCTGCATCTGGCGGGCCGGGTGGTCCACATCGAAGTTCAGGGCGTCGAAGTTGAACCACTCCGCTTCGATCTCCGGGCCCTCCGCGACCTCCCAGCCCATCCCCACGAAGACGTCGCTGATGCGGTCGGTCAGGGTGGTCAGAGGATGCGTCGCCCCGCGCGGCCGGCGGTCCACCGGGAGGGTGACGTCGACCGTCTCCGCAGCCAGCGCGGCCTCCTCCTCGGCAGCGGCCATCTCGCCCTGCCGCTGCCCGATGGCCTTCTGCACGCGCCCCTTGCCCTGCCCCACCAGCTTGCCGGCCGCGGCCTTCTGGTCCTTGGGCAGGTCCTTGATGGAACGGTTCGCAGTGGCCAGCACGGAGGAGTCCCCGGTGTGGTCGATGCGCACCTGCTTCAGCTCGGCGGTGCTGCGCGCCGCGGCGACGGCGGCGAGCGCTGCGTCGACGGCAGCACCGATGGTGGCTTCGTCGATCACGGGCGCCTCGGAGGCGGGGGATGTTTCGGACACGGGTATCGCTTTCGTCCGGCGGGCACGGGAACGCCCGCGTCGGGCGCGGGCACCGCTGTCCATTCTAGGAGGGATGGGGACGGCTCCCCATGTCGTGTTCGCCGCGCCCTCCTTACACTTCGGGGAAGGTTCCAGGTGAGGTGCCGACATGGTCACGCACGGAGCGGACACGGAGCAGCCGGTCCTGCCTCGGAACGCGGTTCGGATTCCCGGCTCACGGTGGGCACCGATGACCTGAGCATCGCCGCCACCGGGAAGGACCGCACGCACTTTCGCGGACGAGCTGATCGTGCGCGATCACTCGGACGGGACGGCCGGGGGGCGCTTGAACTGACCTCGCCAAGGTCTCCGCGGTCACTCGTGGGACTGACCGGGCAATGATGCCTTCCGGAGGCTTTGGAGCACTGCAGAGCTGCGGCTCGTCCGCTGGTCCCGGCCAGCCCCG
>NZ_JALXKT010000092.1:0-8130 GCF_025144775.1 Brachybacterium sp. p3-SID957
GCCCTCTCACGGCGGTAACACCGGTTCAAATCCGGTACGGGGTACGAAGTGGGGGGGGGGGGGGGGGGGGGGGTGGGGGGGGGGGGGGGGGGGGGGGGGGGCGGGCGGGGGCCGCCCGGGACCGGTGGGTCACACGTCGATGATCGGGTTCAGGTGCTGGTCGGCGAAGCGGGTGCGCAGGAACTCGGAGTGCACCTCGAGGGAGCGGGACACCCCCGCCACCATGTCCTGCTCGATGCGCTCGATGCCGTCGCCCAGCACGGTGAGCTGCTGGTCCACGCTGCGCAGGTTCTCCTGGGCGTCCCGGCGGGCGTCGCCGCGGAAGGTGGCGAGGAAGCCGATGGTGTCCTCCGCGGCGTCCACCAGCTCGGGCACGTACCGGGTGGCCATGCCCAAGAGCATGGTGACCTCCCCGGCCGAGGGCCGCAGGGTCTGGATCGACTCGGATCCGGCCAGGGCGTCGATGCGCACCAGCAGGGAGTCCACGTGCTCCAGCACCTGCAGGGAGGTGGGATCGGAGGTGCTGGTGCGCAGGTCGCGGGTGCGGCCGCGGGTCTCGGCAGTGGCGTGCAGGATCTGCTCGAGCACCTCCCGGGTGGACTCGGGGATGTCCACGCCGCTGGTGAGCAGGGGACTGGGCGTGGGCCGCAGCGAGTACAGGATCCCGCCGGTGCCGCCCGCGGTCACCACACCCGCGCCGATTGCGGTGATCACTGCCACCGGGGCAGCGAGCACCCCGGCCACCCCGAGCGCTGCCACGGCGAAGGCCGCAGCGGAGCCGCTCAGCAGCGGCACCCCGACGCTCAGCAGGGGGTTGCGGCGGGGGTGGGCGAGCTCCTTCGAGGTGGAGGTGGAACCGGGGGAGTGGACCTTCCCCTCGAGCGGCTTCTGGGCCGGCCCCCACAGGTCGCGGCGCTCTGCGGTGGCCTTCCACGGCAGGTCCATGTCGCCGGGAAGCGTGGCGCGGGGGGCGGCGCCGCCAGCCCCATCGGAGTGGGCGGGGTGTCCGCCAGCAGCCGGGGCGTCACCGCCGGGGTTGCCTGGCCGTGCCGGGGCGTCGCCACCGGGCGCGGAGCCGTTGTGTGTGGGCGCGCTCGGCTGGGAGGGCGCGTGCTGGCCCTCCGGCATCGGCTGCAGGGCCGACGGTCCGTTCTCCTCGCTCACGCTCACCCGCCTCGTCTCCGGTCGCTGATCCGGCTCGCTCGAAGGCTACCGCGTACGGCTGGGATACCGCAGAGGGGACTCCAGCGGCCCGCTCCGACCTCTCGCCTCAGGGCCGCGACCCGCCGCCGCGCCTGATCCCCGCGGCCTGCGGGGCCGGGATCTCGGCATCGAAGGGGATCATCGGCCGGTCGATGTGGGAGTGGCCCAGGCGCACCAGGTCCTGGTCCACGCCGCCCGGGGTGAGGGCCAACAGCCAGTCGGCGGCGGCCTCGTACTGGTCCGGCTCCAGGTAGCCCATCTTCACGGTGACCACGTCGAACCCGGTCATCGACAGCCCCAGCCGCTCGAACATGCCGGTGGTGGCGAACTGGGAGCGGCGGGCGGTGACCACCACCGTCAGGCCCGACAGCTGCTGAGTGTCGGCGTCGCTGGCTACGGTCCCCCCGGCCTCGGCTGCGGTCTCGGCGCCGCGGCCGGTCCGGTCCGCGGTGTCGCTCGAGGGCACCAGCACCCGCAGCACGGCGGCGCGACCGGTGGCAGGCGAGTCGTCCAATGCCACCACCTCGGCGCGCAGCGGCACCGGGCCGGGCGCGCTGGCATCGATCCTGCCCCCGACGACGAACTCGCCGCGACCGCCCACGCCCAGCTCCCAGGCAGTGTCGGTGGAGGCCGGATCGACCAGGGACACCATCAGGGCGCTCACCTGCGCTGAGCGAATCTCCTCGCGCTCCAGCAGCTGGGCCAGGCAGTACGTGGTGTCGTCGGCGCCGCCCGCGCCGGGGTTGTCCCCGGAGTCGGAGATCCAGAACGGCCGCTTCTCGCTGGCGATCGCCTGGTCCAGGCAGTCCGCGAAGCTGCCGGTGGGGGCCACGAACTCGAAGTCATGCCGCGCCTCCCACACCGCGGTGGCCAGCTCCAGTGCGGCGGCGTCCACCGCATCCGCGTCGGCCCCGAAGGCCACGATCGCGGCCTTGCAGCGGTGCTGGTCGGCCCAGGCGAAGCCCACCCAGTACGACACGTCGGTCACGCCCTCACGCGCGGTGAGCTCGGGGATGCGGCCGTAGATGGACCGGGCCGGTTCGATGCGGGTGGAAGTCTTCTCCCCGGGCAGCAGCACCGGCACGTGCACCAGCGCCTTGTGGGGCAGCGCGCCACCGGCCATCACAGCGGCGGTCGCGTCCACCAGGTCGCGCAGGCCCCGCTCGCGGGTCTCCCAGGCGTCGATGTGCGGGGCGTGACGGTAGCAGGTGAGCAGGTCACAGGCGTCGAACAGGGTCTCGGAGACGTTGCCGTGCAGGTCCATCGCGGTGCCCACCACCACGTCCGGGCCGATGACCTCACGGATCGCGGAGATCAGGTCCCCTTCGGCGTCCTCCAGGCCCACCACGCTCATCGCGCCGTGGATGTCGAAGTAGAACCCGTCCAGCGGCGCCTCGGCGTGGGCGGCGGCCAGTCCCTCGCAGATCTCCTGCTTCCACCCCTCATACACCTCACGCACCAGCTGACCCCCGGGAAGGGCACGGGCGTGCAGGACGCCCACGTAGTCGGCCGGCTCCCGCAGCGCCTTTCCCGAGGCGGAGCCCCCGGTGAAGAAGGGGTAGCGGTCCAGGATCTGCTCGGTTCCGCGGCGCACCTCGAAGTCCTCCGCGGAGGAGCGGTACGGGGTGAAGGTGGAGGACTCGATGGCGATACCGGCGATGCCGATACGGGGCCTGCGAGACTCAGACCTGTGGGGCTCGGTGCGACGGTTCATGAGGAGGCCCTCCCGGACTTAAGCGGTTGATGGCGGGTGGGGCTATCCTCGCAGCAGCAAGTGAGGTACACAAATGTGTACACGTTGGTGGTATCCTTTCGCCATGGCGATCACCCAGGTACGAACCAGCCGCGAAGCCCGCGAGGAGATCGGCGCTGCCCTCGCCCGGTTCCAGGTCGAGGGGGTGACGGCCGAGCCCCTCGTCTTCGGCGCGCACCGCAAGCCCCAGGCAGCCATCATCCCCTTCGAGCTCTACGAGCGTCTCGAATCGATCCTCGAGGACCTCGAACTCGCCGAGACCCTCGCGTCCCGTATGAGCCAGCCGTCCTCCGACAGCGACTCTCTCCTGACCGAGCTCGGCTTCGACCCCGCTGACTCCGCGTGAGCCTCCCTTTCCGCTGGATCCCGGCGTTCAAGGACGATCTCAAGGCGCTGCCGAAGGACGTCCAGAAAGCAGCGATCGAGACGATGTTCTCGCTCGCGCGCGGGGAGCAGAGAGGTGCTCCGCTGTTCGATCCTCCCGCTATCGGTGACCTCTCCGATTGCCGGAAGGTGTACCTCGACCCGGATCCCGAACACGCCACCAGGCCCCGATACCGCCTGGTCTATCGCGAGCGACACGGTGGGCTCCACGGGATGATGGTCGAGGCCATCGCCGCCGGTGAGCGATACGACATGGATGCTTACGTACGCGCCGCAGCCAACCTTGGGCGCACCTCCAGGTAGGTGCCACGACTCCCGATACGGTGGTCTCGCGCCCCCCCCACCTCCAGGAGACCCTGATGATCAGCTTCGATGACCGCCACGGCCCCGAGGGTGCCGCCCCCGCGAGCGCCTACCCCGATCTCACCGTCCCGGACTGGTACCGCGACGCCAAGTTCGGCATCTTCATCCACTGGGGCCTGTACTCGGTGCCCGGCTGGGCCGACGTGCTGGACCGCTCCGACGTCACCGAGGACAACGCCTACGCCCGCCACCAGTACGCCGAGTGGTACGCCAACACCGTGCGCATCGAGGGCAGCCCCACCCGCGAGCGGCACCTGAAGCTGTTCGGGGAGGACCACGACTACGAGGACTTCGCCGACTCGTGGGAACCGATCCGGTCCAGCCCCGCCGCCATGGTGCAGCTGGCCCGCAAGGCCGGCGCGAAGTACCTGGTGCCCACCTCCAAGCACCACGACGGCTTCTGCCTGTGGGACAGCCAGACCACCGACTTCACCGCTGCCCACCACAAGCCGGGCCGTGACCTGATCGCGAAGCTCGAGGAGGCCGCTCGTGCTGCCGGTCTGCGCTTCGGCCTGTACTACTCGGGCGCCCTGGACTGGCACGAGAGCGACTTCGGGCCCATCACCTCCCACGAGGAGCTGTTCTCCTTCCGCCGCAATGACGAGGAGTTCGCGGCCTTCGCCGCCGCCCAGCTGCGCGAGCTGATCGACAGGTTCTCCCCGGACATCCTGTGGAACGACATCGACTGGCCCGATGCCGGCAAGCACGACGGCCCAAACTCCCTGCAGCAGATCTTCCGCGAGTACTTCGAGAAGGTGCCCGGCGGCATGGTCAACGACCGCTGGGGCGTGCCCGTGCACGGCGTGGCCACCCGCGAGTATCAGGACGTCGACTCCGTGCAGGACGAGGTGTTCGAGGCCACCCGCGGCCTGGGCCTGAGCTTCGGCTTCAACCACGACGAATCCGCCGAGCACGCCCTGACGGGCGCTGAGGTGATCCGTCTGCTGGTGGACGTGGTCTCCAAGAACGGCAACCTGCTGCTGAACATCGGCCCCCGCGCCGACGGCACCATCCCCGAGCTGCAGACCCTCGCCCTGGAGGAGCTGGGCGCGTGGATCAACGAGTACGGCGAGGCGATCTATGCGACCCGCCCCTGGACGCACGAGGCCGTGCGCATCCCGCCGGAGGGTGTGCGGTTCACCCGCGGGACCGACGGCACCGGCCAGGAGCAGCTGCACGTGCTGCTGCTGGACCCCGAGGCCGGCGAGGTGCGGCTCAGCGCCGAGGTCTCCGCCGCGATCCGTGAGCTCGCCGAGGTGCCCGAGCGCGGCGAGAAGAAGGGCGCCGCCGATGGCGCCAGCGACGGCACCGACGATGCGGCCGGTTCGGTCGACCCGGGTGAGCGGGAGGACGCCGACCGGGCCGACGACTCCCGGAACGTTTCCGACGGGCCCGACCGCGACGACGACGAGGACCAGGAGAAGGCACCCGCCGCCGCCCACGTGGACGGCGACACCGTGGTGCTCACCCCCGGGGACACCGACGATCCGGTCGCGGTGGTGACGCTGCGGGTGAAGTGAGGGCGGGGCTGGACTCGGTCTCGATGGCGATATAGCTTCGGGGTCGAAGTCCCCGGCGTACGCCTCTGTCGAACTTGAGTCGGCATGCAGCCGGGGTTTTCTTTTCCCAGGTTAACGAGACCCCGCTCCGTTGTGGTGCCCTGTGGATGGCGGTGCACCGCATTCCGATATGGACATGCCTCAGCCCGGGGTCTGCAGCCACTGCCTGACGCGCTGTTCCAGGTCTGCATCGTCGGTCGCTTCGAGCACGGTGCCAACGGCGGCCTCGTCCTGCAGGGCCTGGATCAGGTGTTGCAGGGCGTCCAGCTGGGCGTGGGCTTCGCGCAGCACCAGCATCACCACCAGGCGCACCGGCACCGTCGCCCCGCCGGAACCGCCTATCTCCCCGAAGTCCACAGGTTCGCGCAGGGTGGCCACCGCGATGCCCGGCTCGATCACGTGCTCCGGGTCGGTGTGGGGGATCGCTGCGGGGATCACCGTGGGCAGGCCCGTCGGGTATCTGCGCTCCCGCTCCAATACCGCGGCCTCGAAGCCAGCGGTGACCGCACCCGAGGCGAGCAGACGCGCAGCGAGGGCACGCAGCACCGCCTCCACGGCGGAACGGCCCTCTCCGCCCGCACCCCCGATCCCGTCTGTCCCGCCCGTCTCCTCGGCCTCGCCGGGGCCGGTGACGTCGAGGCCTGCGATGGCTGCGTTCGGCAGTATCCGGAGGACGCTGCGCTTGGTGCTGTCGTCGTCGCTGGTGCTGCCCGAGGTGCTCGTGTTCTGCTCGTTCATGCGGGTGCTCCGTCCCGGCCGTCCACCGGGGACGCGATGGTGGCCTGCCCTGCTTCGGGGTGGACCTGGATCCTCCCACGCCCGTGACCGTCAGCGGCCCTCCGGGATCGGGATGCGGCGGCTGTCCTGCCGCACGGAACCGTCGATGACGTAGCGCCGCAGGATCTCGAAGGCCTGATCGGTGCTCCAGGTGGTGGCTGCATGGGTGGGGCACAGCTGCTGCACCCAGCCGCGCCCATCGGACAGCTCGACCCGGTGCTCGCCCGGGCCCACCGGCTTCAGCTGTGCCCACAACTGGGGCCGGCGCGCGTTCTGCACGATCAGATGGTCATCGGTGCCGTGGCTGACCACCTCGGCCAGCACCTCGCCCAGGTGGGTCCACGACCTGAGGGGCAGGAACTCATCGGAGGGCGCCCCGAGGACGCTGGTCTGGAACTGGTAGTGGAACTCCTCGGACTCGGTCCACAGGGACATGAGCAGGTCCAGCTCCAGGTCGACGTCGAGGTTGCTGAGAGTAGTGGTGGGGGCGGTCGGGGCGGTGGGGAGCATGGTGCTCATGAGGTTCTCCTCGGTCGTAGGTCGACGGCCAGATGGCCTGTCGGTGATGACTACGCCGGTGATCCGGGCTCCAGAGGAACTGATCGACAGGAGCCCGGCACGCGGCGTTCAACAGGAGAGAACCACCAGTCGCCGACGAACGGAAACGCCGTCATGATGCCGACGCCGTGTCGTGTACCGCGAAACGGTCGGACCGCCCACTGACCGGCGCCACGCTGAAAGTTTCAGCGTGTGAACAGCGCTTATAGCCGCATCAGGGGACGCATGTCAGCGGTGTACGGGGACATGGATCCCGGCTCGAACGGACATCAGTGACCCAGGCCACCCGCGAGGGTTCTCACGAAACGGGAGGGTGGATCTGTCACTCCTCCTGTTCGGCCGGGCGGTCCTTCCGGACGGCATCGCGGAACGCGCGAGCACCGAGGGACAGGCGCCCAGCACCATCGCGGACGCGTTCTGCGGTGCCGGTGCCGAAGTCCTTCACCGTGTGCACGCCGTCGGCACCCTTCTCGATGGCCTTGTTCCGGGCCTCAACCGCCGCGGTGCGCCAGCGCTTGGCCTCTGGCGAATCGTGTCCGTCCTCGATATCCAGGGCGGTCTGGAATGCCAACACGTCCCCGGTGATCGTGGTGGACGAGGTGAGCGCAGCGCGGGCCGGACGGGGCGAGAGCAGGACCTTGGCGTTGGCGCGATCTCCAACCACGTTCATCCGCTCGAGGATCTGCTCGGTGGAGCGATGGAGCGTTGCCAGGCGGTTCTGCCTCGCAAGGGCAAGACCCCGACGATGATCGACGAGGTGGTCCGGATCGGTCTCCATCACGTGATCGAGCTCGAGCACGGTGATCGCTTCCTGCAGGTGGCTGCAGTGAGCGATCACGTGGAGCCAGTCACGGACGTCGGGCTCGACCTCGGCGACGGTGCTGACCATCTCCTTGATGCTCGACGTCTCGACCTTGTTAGCAAGAGCGTCCAGCTGACGGAGGGCATAGGCCTGCGTGCGCGCAACCGTGAGCGCCGTGGCCTGCACCTTCGACCAGGTGACGGCCGATACATGCCCGACTTCGGCACGCACCGTCATGGCCTCGTCCAGGAGAAGATCCACCCCGATCATGTCGGCGAGGACGGCGTCCTTGTGCGCACGCAGAACGTCGTCGATCTTGGTATCGATGACCTCGAGGTAGTCCTGGATCTTCTCCATCGACTTCTCCGCCGCCATCTGGAGCATCGTCGCTCCGAGTATCGCGAGGGTGGCGGGATTCGACAGCGACACCGCGGAGACGGACACGAACTGGAGGTTCTTCGCAAACTTGCCGTCGGCCGCCCGCAGGGAAGCGTGGAGGAGACCGGTGGTCGAGTTGCGCGTCATCGGCAGCTTCTTCATGGCCGCGGCGGACTCGTCGGCCAGCTTCAGCCACTTCCCGGACTGGGCGGTGGCGGCCGAGGCCGCCTGGGCTACTCGGCCAGCAGCTCGCAGTTGCTCGGAGCGGCGGCCCAGCCCCATGTCCGTCCCGGACAGTCCGTGCGATGTCAGGAAGGCGTCCACCAGTCCCGGTTCGCCGATGACGGCAATGC
>NZ_JALXKT010000093.1:0-8062 GCF_025144775.1 Brachybacterium sp. p3-SID957
ACGCCGCCCTGCAGCTGGCGCTGGAAGATCACGTAGACCACCAGCACCGGGATCACGGTGATCACCACCGAGGCGAACATGCCGCCCCAGTCCACGCGGTAGCCCTGCTGAGCCTGCAGGTTCACCAGACCCTGGGCGAGCACGTGGTTGCTGCGCTCGCGGTTCAGCACCAGCGGGAGCAGGAACTGGTTCCACAGGCCCAGGAAGTTGAAGATCGCGACCGAGGCCAGGCCGGGCTTGGCCATCGGGAGCATGATCTGGAAGAAGGTGCGGAAGTCGCCCGCCCCGTCGATCGCGGCGGCCTCGCTGATCTCCTCCGGGAGGCCGGAGAAGAAGGCGTGCAGGAAGAACACGGTGAACGGCAGTGCGAACGCGACGTAGGAGAGGATCAGGCCCACCAGGCCGAGCCTCCCGTCGAGCAGCCCCATGTTGTTCAGCACGAAGAACAGCGGCACCACGGCCAGGAAGACCGGGAACGTGAGACCGGCGATCATCGAGAAGTAGATGATCCGGTTGCCGGGGAAGGGGAACCGAGCCAGCACGTACGCGCACATCGCGCCCAGCAGCATCACGATGATCAGCGCTGAGCCGACCACGATGATGGTGTTGAGGAAGTACTCACCGATCCGGGCCTCGGTCCAGGCGCGCGAGTAGTTGTTCCACTGCATCTGGGCGGGGGGCCCGAAGGGGTCGGTCTGGATCTCGGCGGAGGTCTTGAACGAGGTGTAGACCGTCCAGACCAGGGGCAGGATCACCAGCAGCGCCCACAGGCCCAGCACCACGTGGTGCATGAAGGTCATCCCGCCCTCACGCTTGGCCGCGGGACGATCACGACGGCCCCGGCCGCCGGTGACCTCGAAGGAGGAGGCCCCGCGCGCATCGAGCGAGGAATCGGTGGTGGTCATCGGTCTGCCTTCTTGGGCCGGATCAGGGTGATCACCACGACGGCGACCACCATGGTCACCAGCGCCATGATCACGCCCATGGCGCTGGCCTCACCGAAGCGGCCGTCGGAGAACGCCGTCTGGTAGAGGTGGAGTGAGACCACCTTGGTGCTGTTGTTCGTGCCCCCGTTCGGGGTCATCACGGAGACGAAGGTGAAGGCGTCCAGGGCGAAGATGCCCATGTACACCAGCGCGGTGGAGACGCTGTCGCGCACCATCGGTGCGACGATCTGCACGGCGGTGCGGAAGCGGCCGGCGCCGTCGATGCGCGCGGCCTCCAGCACCTCCTGGCCGATGGACTTGATGGCGGCCACGAACAGCACCATGTAGAAGCCCACGAAGGTCCAGATGATCGCAAAGGCCACGGCTGCCAGGGCGTAGCGCTGGTCGCCGAGCCAGGCGGTGTTCACCGCGGGAATGGGCGAGCTGCCGGTGAAGCGGGTCAGCAGGTCGTGCGGGAGGTTCAGCAGGCCGTTCAGCAGACCGCCATTGGGGTGGTACACGAAGTTGAACAGGATCCCGGTGATCACTGCGGGGATCGCGTACGGGAAGAAGCTCACCACCCGGTAGAAGCCCGCGCCTCGCACACCGCGCACGCCCCCACGGGTGTCCCCGCCGATCGTCACCATCACCGCGAGCGCGAAGGCCAGGACGATGGTCACCGTGGGCAGGACCGCCAGCAGCACCAGGTTGTTGCGCAGCGACTTCCAGAACACCGGGTCGTTGAAGATGCGCTCGTAGTTGCGAAGGCCGATGAACTCCATGGACGGCGACAGTCCCGACCAGTTCGTCAGCGAGTAGTAGAAGGACTGCACGAACGGCGAGACCACGAACAGGATGTACACGGCCAGCGGGAGCCCCAGGAACAGCAGGAAGAACAGCATCCGCTGCACCGTGGGCACCCGCCGCCGGCGGCGGCGAACGACCTTGTCAGCCGTCGCCGCCGCCTCACCGAGTCCGGAGACCGGAGCTGCTGTCACGAATCGACCTCGAACTTGGTCACGGCGTCGTCCTCGCGCACCCGGTCGATCATGGCCTGCTCCTGCTGGCGCAGGGTCGCAGCGTCGATGTCACCCTTCAGGAAGCTGGTCCAGCTGGTGATGGAGTCCGACCCCAGTCCGTACCAGTCCGAGAAGTTGTAGGTGAAGGTGTTCTCGCCGGCATCGGAGATCATCTTGTTGACCGAGGCCAGCGCGTTGGAGCCGAAGCCGTCCTCGGGCACGGTGTCCTTGACCACGGAGGGCGCCTTGGTGAGCTCGGCGAACTTCGCGCCCTGCTCCTTGGAGAGCATGATGCGCAGGAACTCGGCACCGCCGTTGGGGTTGTTGCCGCCGGAGGGAACGAAGTACTGCTCCGCCGCGGTGCCGTGGAACGCCTCATGCGGCATCGAGCTGCCGTCCAGGGACGGCACCGGGGCGCCGGTCATGGCGTAACCCTCGGGGGTGACATCGGCCTGCTCGTTCTCGATCCAGGAGCCGGAGGGGTAGAACACGGACTTGCCCTGCACCCAGCTGGTCTGGGCGTCGGTGTGCTTGATGCCCTCGCCGCCCGGCTCGAAGTAGCCGGCCGCCACCGCCTCGGCCATCGCGTCGTACGCCTGGACGATGGCGTCCTGCTCGAACGCGCCCTCCTCGAGCTTGTCGATCTTCTTGAGGACCTCGGGGCCGCCGAACTTGGCGGCCATCGACAGGGCCATCTCCTGATAGTAGTTCGAGGCGTTCTGGCCACCGTAGGAGAACAGGTAGCGCCCCTCACCCTTGACGGTCTCGCCGAGGGTCATGAGCTCCTCCCAGGTCTGCGGGACGGACCAGCCCTTCTCCTCGAACTCCTTGGCGGAGTACCACAGTGCGAACACCGTATACACGTAGTTCATGCCCAGGAACTTGCCGCTGAACATGCCGGGCGAGGTGACGCCGGGAAGGAGGTTCTCCTCCACCGTGCCCTCGCCGTCCACCATCGGGGCGGCGAGCAGGTCGCTGAGGTCCTGCAGCTGCGGGACCAGGCCGTCGATCGCGAGCTTCTGAGCACCGGAGTTGTCGAAGACGTCCGGCGGGTTGCCACCGGCGAAGCGGGGCTGCAGGTCCGGCTGGATGTTGACCGTGCCCGCGACCTCGACGTCGGCGTCGGGGTACATCTCCTTGTACTGCTCACCGGCGGACTCGGCATAGGCGATGCCGTAGCCGCCATCGAAGATCACGGCCTCGACGGGCGCGGCGGCGTCCACACCCAGCGGGTTGTCCTCGGAGGCGTTCTCGCCGGCGAGGGAACCTCCGCCATCCGACTCGTCGTCACCGCCGCCACCGCCGCCTCCGGCGCAGGCTGCCAGGGTTGCCGCCGAGGCACCGGCGCCGGCAAGGGCGAGGAAGCTGCGGCGGGATGCACCGAGACGCTCCAGCGGCGTCATCGAAGTGGTCTGCTCGTCCATGAGTCCTTCTTTCGTCTTTGAAATGCGCGATGCGCTGTCGGCGCCGGACACACGGTGAGCACCAGCTGCTCGCCGTCGCGCCGCCTGCGCCCAGGGTAACGCCCGCACTGCGCGATGTTGCATGAATGCGCCGCCGAACGATCACGACTTCGTAACTCCCTCCGGCGCGGACCGCACGCGCTCCCAGCCTGCTCCACAGCTGCGAGCAGGTGGCCGGTCTAGCCTGTCGCCATGACACAGCCGAAGAACTCCCCACTGAACTCACAGCTGTTCCGCCTCGAGTACCCGCGGTCCCTGGGCACCTACGCCACCTATGCGGAAGTCCAGGCCGTCGTGGACACCCTGGCCGACAAGCAGTTCCCCGTCCAGCACACCCTGATCGTGGGCACCGACCTCAAGCTGATGGAGCGCGTCACGGGCCGACAGACCTGGGGACGGGTGATCCTCGGAGGCATCCTCAGCGGTGCGTGGATGGGCCTGTTCATCGGCATCCTGTTCGCACTGTTCGCCCCCCAGCCGCAGGTCACGGTGATCTCCTCGGTGCTGATCGGCATCGTGTTCTTCACCATCTGGTCCGTCATCGGCTACGCCGCCAGCGGAGGGAAGCGCGACTTCACCTCGATGACCTCCACCATTCCCATGCAGTACGAGCTGCTGGTGGAGCACCGCCACGCTGATGAGGCGCGCCGCCTGCTGGTGGAGGAGGGGGCCGCCCAGCCCTTCCCCCGACAGAGCGCAGCCCCTCTCCCCCACGCGGAGCTGCCGGGCCAGCCCCCCGAGGGCCAGTCCCACCAGGGCCGGCCGCACCAGGGCGGGCCGCCCGCTGACGGCTGGGGGCACACGCAGGCGCAGCCCGGCAACGACCGGGGCCGACACGCACAGGGGCGCTACGGGCAGCCCGCGGCGGACGCACCCGCCGATCCTGGGTCCGAGCGCAGCAGGCCCACGAATCGCCGCAGCTTCGGACAGCCCGCGCCGCAGGATCCGGTCGTGCCGGAGCACCCCGGGGACGAGAACCCGGGACAGCCGGAGCGCTGAGCTCCCCGCTGCCGCCCCCGAGCATGCGGGAAGGCCCCGGACCGTACCGGTCCGGGGCCTTCCTCATGCAGCGTCCGCTGGACGCATCACGGATGCGGGGCGCGCCCCGCAGCGATCACTTGGTGATCTTGGTGACGCGGCCGGAGCCCACGGTGCGGCCACCCTCACGGATGGCGAAGCCGAGGCCCTCCTCCATGGCGATCGGCTGGATCAGCTCGACCGACATCTCGGTGTTGTCGCCGGGCATCACCATGTCAGTGCCCTCGGGGAGGGTGATGACACCGGTGACGTCGGTGGTGCGGAAGTAGAACTGCGGGCGGTAGTTCGAGTAGAACGGGTTGTGACGGCCGCCCTCGTCCTTGGACAGGATGTAGACCTGCGCCTCGAAGTTGGTGTGGGGGGTGATCGAACCCGGCTTCACGACGACCTGGCCGCGCTCGACGTCCTCACGCTTGGTGCCACGCAGCAGCAGGCCGCAGTTCTCGCCGGCCCACGCCTCGTCCATCTGCTTGTGGAACATCTCGATACCGGTGACGGTGGTCTTCTGCGCCGGACGGATGCCGACGATCTCGACCTCCGAGTTGATGCCGAGCTTTCCACGGTCCACCTTTCCGGTGACCACGGTGCCGCGGCCCTGGATGGTGAAGACGTCCTCGATGGGCATGAGGAAGGGCTGGTCGAGGTCGCGGACCGGGTCCGGGATGGACTCGTCGACGGCGTCCATGAGCTCCTCGATGGACTTGACCCACTTCTCGTCGCCCTCGAGAGCCTTCAGCGCGGACACCTTGATGACGGGAGCGTCCTCGTCGAAGCCCTGGCCGCCCAGCATCTCGCGGACCTCCATCTCGACGAGCTCGAGGATCTCCTCGTCGTCGACCATGTCGGCCTTGTTCAGCGCGGCGAGCAGGTAGGGGACGCCGACCTGCTTGGCGAGCAGCACGTGCTCGCGGGTCTGGGCCATCGGGCCGTCGGTGGCGGCGACCACGAGGATCGCGCCGTCCATCTGAGCAGCGCCGGTGATCATGTTCTTCACGTAGTCGGCGTGGCCGGGGGCGTCGACGTGAGCGTAGTGACGCTTCTCGGTCTGGTACTCGATGTGCGACACGTTGATCGTGATGCCGCGCTGCTTCTCCTCGGGCGCGTTGTCGATCGTGTCGAAGTCACGCTTCTCGTTCAGGTCCGGGAACTTGTCGTACAGGACCTTCGAGATGGCGGCACTCAGGGTGGTCTTGCCGTGGTCGACGTGACCGATGGTGCCGATGTTGACGTGCGGCTTGGTCCGCTCGAACTTGGCCTTCGCCATGGTGGTGTCCTCCTAGGACTTCTTATCTCTGGGTACTTCTGGATCGGGATCGGATTCCTGCCCCGGTGGCAGGCTCCGACGGAGAGGAGGGGGAGCAGGAGAAAGATCCTACCCGCTCCCCCGGCTCCCTCACTCGCCCCGGGTCTTCGCGATGATCTCTTCCGAAATGCTGGAGGGGACCTCCGCGTAGCTGTGGAACTGCATCGTGTACATCGCACGGCCCTGGGTCTTGGACCGCAGGTCGCCGACGTACCCGAACATCTCCGACAGCGGGACGAGAGCGCGGACGATCTTGACCCCGCTCGCATCCTCCATCGACTGGATCTGACCTCGACGGGAGTTCAGATCGCCGATGACATCTCCCATGTACTCCTCGGGGGTGCGCACCTCGACGTCCATGAGGGGCTCCAGGAGCACGGGCTGGGCCTTGCGCAGGGCCTCCTTGGTCGCCATGGAGCCGGCGATCTTGAAGGCCATCTCCGAGGAGTCCACGTCGTGGTAGGCGCCGTCGATCAGCGAGGCCTTGACGTTGACCACCGGGTAGCCGGCAAGGATGCCCGACTGCAGGGCGTCCTGGATGCCGGCGTCGATGCTCGGGATGTACTCGCGCGGGATGCGACCGCCGGTGACGAGGTTCTCGAACTCGTAGAACACGCCCTCCTCGGCCTCGGTCAGCGGGGCATAGGTGATCTGCACCTTGCCGAACTGGCCGGAGCCACCGGTCTGCTTCTTGTGCGTGTAGTCGAACTTCTCGACGGTGCGCTTGATGGTCTCGCGGTAGGCGACCTGCGGCTTGCCGATGTTCGCCTCGACCTTGAACTCGCGGCGCATGCGGTCCACGAGGATGTCGAGGTGCAGCTCACCCATGCCCTTGATGACGGTCTGGCCGGTCTCCTCGTCCAGCTCGACCTGGAAGGTGGGATCCTCCTTGGCGAGCTTCTGGATCGCGACGCCGAGCTTCTCCTGGTCGCCCTTGGTCTTGGGCTCGATGGCCACCGAGATGACCGGCTCCGGGAAACTCATGGACTCCAGCTGGATCGGCGCGGAGGGATCGCACAGGGTGTCCCCCGTGGTGGTGTCCTTCAGGCCGATGAACGCGTAGATGTGGCCCGCGAAGGCCTCCTCCACCGGGTTCTCCTTGTTGGAGTGCATCTGGAACAGCTTGCCGACACGCTCCTTCTTGCCGGTGGTCGCGTTGAGGATCTGATCGCCCTGCTTGACCTGGCCGGAGTAGACGCGCACGTAGGTGAGCGCACCGAAGAACGGGTGCGAGGCCACCTTGAAGGCGAGCGCGGAGAACGGCTCGTTCCAATCGGGCTTGCGGGAGAGCTCCTTCTCCTCGTCCTTGACATCGTGGCCCACCATCGCAGGCACGTCCAGGGGCGAGGGCAGGTAGTCGATCACGCCGTCGAGCACGGGCTGGACGCCCTTGTTCTTGAAGGCGGAGCCGCAGAAGACGGGGTACGCTTCGGAGCTCACGGTGAGCTGACGGATGCCAGCCTTGAGCTGCTCGACGGAGAGGTCGCCCTCCTCGAGGTAGGCCTCCATGAGCTCCTCGGAGCTCTCGGCGACGTCCTCGACCAGCTTGGCGCGGTACTCGTCGACCTTGTCCTGCAGCTCGCCCGGGATCGGGATCTCACGCTGCCACTGGCCCAGGGCCGGATCGCCCTTCTTGGCGCTGATGGCGGGCAGGTCCTCCTCGAGGGTCTCGGGCCACTCGTAGGCCTTCATCTCGACGAGATCGACCACACCGCGGAAGTCGTTCTCCGCGCCGATCGGGACCTGCATCACCAGCGGCTTCGCCTTGAGGCGATCCACGATGGTGCCAACGGTGAAGAAGAAGTCCGCACCGAGCTTGTCCATCTTGTTGACGAAGCAGATGCGCGGGACGTCGTACTTGTCGGCCTGGCGCCACACCGTCTCGGACTGGGGCTCCACGCCCTCCTTGCCGTCGAACACCGCGACGGCCCCGTCGAGCACGCGCAGCGAGCGCTCCACCTCGACGGTGAAGTCCACGTGGCCGGGCGTGTCGATGATGTTGATCTGGCTGCCGTGCCAGTAGCAGGTGGTCGCGGCGGAGGTGATGGTGATGCCGCGCTCCTTCTCCTGCTCCATCCAGTCCATGGTGCCCGCACCGTCGTGCGTCTCGCCCATCTTGTAGTTGACACCGGTGTAGAACAGGATCCGCTCGGTGGTGGTCGTCTTGCCGGCGTCGATGTGCGCCATGATGCCGATGTTGCGGACCTTCGTGAGGTCACTGAGCACTTCAAGTGCCACTGGCTTGTGCCTTTCTGGAGAACTGGGTCTGGTCGACAGATCCGGGAAGCCGGTGAGGAGGGCCGGGGGCCCCCC
>NZ_JALXKT010000094.1:0-7971 GCF_025144775.1 Brachybacterium sp. p3-SID957
GTGCTACTGGGGGCCGACGGCCAGCTCGCCGGCGGCCCCGTCAACGGCGGCAGCGCCGTGATCGAGTTCGTGCAGGAGATCTGGGAGCAGCTGGCGGAGGCACAGGCACGGGGGGAACTGTCGTCCGACGGTTGAGTGCGAACAGGGAAGGAGTGACCCGGAAGCTCAGAGCCTTCCGCGACCGAACGCCACGCCCTGCTCCGAGTCTGGCCGCCAGAGCCTCGCCCGAGGAACAGGTCAAGGACACTGGGTTCGTTCGCCGCACTGACATGCAGAGCGTTGACATCGGTCCACGAGGGCGCGGCGGGTGAAGGAGGAGTGTCCGGCCTTGGCGGGGCGAACACCGGAGGGTGAAGTCACTTCCGCGCCCCCTGATCAGCCCTGGCGGGCCCAGCCGTGGTCCACGAGATCCGCGACTGTGCTACGGACGAGGGTCGCGCTCTTGGGGTGTTCCCCGATCTCCTCGACCACCAGCTGTTCGAGCTGGTCGAATGTGAGGGGGCCCGCGTCAGCGAGCAGGTTCCAGACCAGTCCCGCGAGGCCGGGCAGGTGGATCGCGCCGTGCTCGCCGAGCAGGAACAGCCCGGACTCGACGGCGAGCGCCTGGTGGAAAGGAACGGCCGCTATCCTGCCGGGCGCGGGTGCCGTGTCCTCCCCGGCGGCCGCGTCTCCGGGCCGCGGCTCGATCTCGGCCGTCTCGACGTGCTCGGCCGGCGGCAGGCGGCGCAGCAGCTCCTCGAGCTCGGCGGCCTCCCGGTAGCGCACCTCCAGAGCGCCGCCCACGGAGTCCAGCAGCCCGGCGAGCGCGGCGAGACCTCCGGGCAGCTCCCACAGCGAGGAGGTCTGCGGCACGATCCGGGTCAATGCCTCGGACAGTGGCACCCGCGTCACCGAGGACCCCTCCCCCACCTCGCTCTCGTCCCGAATCCGCTCGAGCAGCAGCACCATCGCCGGTGCCGGGGCGGCCGCTTCATCGGCGGGGCGCAGCCCCAGGTCCCCCAGGGCAAAGTCCCGCTTAGCGCCGAGCTGCGGGTCGTGCTTGGAGACGGGTTTGGGATACGGGGTGAGCGCGAAGCTGCCGGGTGTGATGATCGTCAGCTCGTCGGTGAGATAGGCGCCGTCCCGTCCGAGCAGGGAGGAGGCGGTGGACTTCCCGGCCCCGGACGCGCCGACCAGCACAAGGGTGCCGAGCTCGGGGTGGGCAACGGCACCGGCGTGCAGGAGCAGGCGGGTGCCGATCAGGCGGCGGATCACCTCGCGGGTGAGGTGGCCGGAGATGGTGTAGCTCGCCTCGGGCCGCGCGGGCAGCGGGACGGTCCCGGCGGGGAGGTCGCCGCCGGTGAGCACATAGTCGAGGCGGATCTGCGGTGTCGCGTCGCCGTCGCCGGTCGCGCGCAGGTGGGACCAGAGGGCGTCGATCTCCTCGGCCACGGTCTCCAGGCCGGGCCCGAAGGTGAGCAGCACGCTGTGGTCGGCGACCTCAAGCCGGATCGCGGTCGCAGTCACACGCCGTCACCATCGATCGTCTCGAGGATCCCGCTCATATCCAGCTCGGCGAGGAAGCCGGTGATGATCTGCTCGGCGTCCTCGGGCACGTCCTCGACCTCCTGCCGCAGCCGGTCGGCGAGCTCGGCGGGGCTCGCGGCGCGGTCCGGCGCCTCGGCGAGCAGCTCGAGCACGAGGGCGCCGGCGCCCTGGATGCGGGTGATCGGGCCGTGGGGCAGCGCCCCGACCCACAGGTCCTCCCCGTCCCACTCGCTGACCACGGGACGCAGCCGGTAGCGGGTCACGGGACGCTCGCTTGGACGAAGCGACCTGCTCCGCCGGCGTGGAGGAGGCCGGCGTCGGCCGGGACGAACAGCGCCCGCCCGGCGGTGAGCACATGGCGGCCCGTGTCGGACTGGACCAGCACCTCCCCCTCAAGGCCGAGGAGGGTGCGGGGCCCGCCGCCGGGGACGCGGTGGCGGGTGCGGAAGGTGCCGGGCGGGTCGGTGAGCGTGGTCAGCGACAGCTCGAAATCGTCGACGGGCGCGTAGTACGCGACCGACGTCGCGGTCTGCCGCTCCGGCGCGACACGCAGCGGCGGCGCGGCCTGCACGCTCACGCACTGCAGCATCTCGTCGGCGTCGACCTTCTTGGGGGTCAGCCCGGCGCGCAGCACGTTGTCGCTGGCGGCCATGATCTCCAGGCCCACGCCGTGCAGGTAGGCGTGCAGGGTGCCTGCGGGCACGAACATCGCCTCGCCGGGGCGGAGGGTAACGGGGTTCAGCAGCAGCGCGGCGGCCACGCCGGGGTCGCCCGGGTGGTGCTCCGCGAGCAGCGCGACGGTCTGGTCGATGCGCGGGGAGGGCGAGTGGCCGGAGTCGGCACGAGCCCGGCAGGCCTCGACGACCTGCTGGACAGCCTCGGGGCTGGGGCGCATCGCGGAGGAGACCAGGGTGCGGAACGCGGCGCGCATGCCGTGGGCGGTTGGACTGCGGGTGAGGAGGGTGTGGAGGCGGTCGGTGAGATCGGTGCCCAGCCCCTGCAGGAGCGCGGCGGCGCGGCGCGGGGTGCGGAACCCGCACAGCGCGGTGAATCGGGTCAGCGCGATCAGCATCTCGGGCTTGTGGTTGTCGTCGCGGTAGTTGCGCAGCGGCGACTCGAGCGGGAGCCCGGCCGCGGTCTCCGCGGCGAAGGATTCCTGGGCGTGCTCGCGATCGGGGTGGACCTGCAGGGACAGCGGCTTGTCCGGCGCGATGACCTTCAGCAGGTAGGGCAGGCGGGCGCCGAAGGCGCGCTCCACGCCGTCGCCCAGCATGCGGCGCGGGTCCGCGGCGATCGCGGCGTCGAGCCCGGCGCCGGCGTCCTGCCCGGTGGTGAGGGTGGAGGGTGCCAGTGGGTGCGCCCCGTACCAGGCTTCGGCCCAGGGGGTGCCGTCGGCGGGTCGGCCCAGGAACTCGGGGATCGCGGTGGTCGATCCCCACTCGTAGTGCTGGATGCGGCTATCGAGCTGCCACACGTCCACTCCCCCTTCCCTTCCCGTTGCTGCGTCCCACTGCGCTCATGCCGAGCTTCCTTCCGCCCGTGGGCGCTGCTGCCGGTCCCGTGGACAGGGGCCGGCGGCTCCTACACTTGCCCCCATGACATCCCCCATGCAGGTGCCGGTCCCGGTGCGTCTGCGCATGGCCCATGGTTGCCTCGACCATATTGCCCGAGGCGCGGGTGTGAGGATCCTGCATCTCAAGGGCGTGGCGCTGCATCCGTTGCTGGCCGAGGGCCGCGCCGGCTCCTCGGACTGCGACGTGCTGGTGGACCCGGGGCAGGTCGCGCCGCTGGTGGCCGCGCTCGAGGCCGACGGATGGGGGCAGTTGACCACCTTCGAACACGGCAGCGTGTTCGCGCATGCGGCGACGTTCCACCACCGCGTGTGGGGAACGGCCGATCTGCACCGCGCCTTCCCAGGCCTGGACCGGGATGCGGCGGCGACCTTCGAGCGCCTGTGGGCGCATCGGGAGAGCGTGGACCTCGGCGGCGCCCCGTGCGCGGTCCCGGATCTCACCGCGCAGCGTCTGGTGCTGCTGGTGCACGCCGCCCGCGATGCGAGCGGCCGCTCCCGTCATGACGTGCGCGTGGCCTGGACCGAGGTGGACGAGGCGGAGCGCGCGCGGATCAAGGGTCTCGCCGCCGAGCTCGGTGCCCAGGTGCCGCTCGCGCTCGCGATCGGTCGCCCGGAGACCGTGGAGGGCCTGCCCGGGGCGCGGGTGTGGCAGGCGGTGCACGACGGCGCCGCCCCGCGGGAGGTATGGCGGGCACGCCTGCGGGACGCCGACGGCTCCTTGGCGAAGGCCCGGCTGCTGGTCGAGGCGCTGCAGGTCAATCGCGATCATCTGGGCCTCCGCCTGGGCCATGCCCCGTCTCGGGGCGAGGTGCGCCGGGAGTGGTGGGCGCGCTGGGGGCGCTTCCTGGGTCGCTGAGTCCCGGCCGACGGGCCGACGCGTCGGCCGGCCGCTCCGTGCGGCGGTTCCGTGCGTGCCTCCCGGCGAGCCGTCGCACGAGCAGCCCGAGGCCGACGCCGAGCGCGGCACCGGCGGTGTTGGCGAGGATGTCGACCAGGTCCTGCTCCCGCGTGCCGATCTCGCCCTGGTAGAGCTCGACCGCGATCGAGAGCCCCGCGCCGGCCGCCACCAACCACCAGGTGGGCACCAGCACGGCGAGCGCCGCGAAGAACGGCACGAACAGCGCCACGTTCGCGAGCGCCGCGAACATCTCCGGGGTGACCTGCTCACGCAGGCCCACGGCACCGGTGACGGGGTACCAGATCCCCACGTTCAGACGGTTCACGGCCCAGCCGTCCGAGGTCAGCAGCAGCGCGCCCGCCGCGAGCGGATAGAGCAGCAGGACGAGCGCGGCGAGGAGGCGGAGAGGACGGGGCAGTGCGCTCTTGGGGCGCGCAGCGGTTGCTCCGCCTGGAACGGGCCGGGTCATCGTCAGTAGGCGCCCGAGGAGGCGAGCACGGCCTTGACCGTGCGGATGAGGATCTGGAGGTCCTGGGTGAAGGACCAGTTGTCGACGTAGTAGGTGTCCAGCCGCACCGTGTCCTGCCAGGAGAGGTCGCTGCGGCCGGAGACCTGCCACAGTCCGGTGATGCCGGGGCGAACATCCAGGCGCCGACGCGCGTCGTCGTCGTAGCGCTCCACCTCGCCGGGCAGGGCGGGGCGGGGGCCGACGAGGCTCATGTCGCCCCGTAGCACGTTCCACAGCTGCGGCAGCTCGTCGAGGGAGAAGCGGCGCAGGAAGCGTCCGGGGGCGGTGATGCGGGGGTCGTTCTGCATCTTGAACATGACCGTGTTGCCGCGGTCCTGGACGGCGCGCTCGACCATCTCGACCTTCACGGCCTCGGCGTCGGTGACCATCGTGCGGAACTTCAGGAACTCGAAGTGCGTCCCGTCGCGGCCCACGCGCTGCTGGCGGAAGATTACGGGTCCTCTGTCGTGGGCGCGGATGCGCAGCGCGATCACGGCGAGCAGCGGGGAGATCACCGCGAGGACGAGCGCGGCGACGACCACGTCGAACAGGCGCTTGGTCCAGCGCAGGGCCTGGCGGGCGCGGGGCAGATCCATGTGCACCAGCGGCAGCCCGGCGACGGGGCGCATCGTGACGCGGTCCGCGGAGATCTCGGTGAGGGCGGGCACCACGATCACGCCGATCTTCTCGTGCTCAAGCTTCCAAGCGGTGCGGCGGAACTCCTCCGCGCTCGAGGTGGACCCGGCGGTGAACAGCAGCATGTCCGGCGCGGCGGACTCAGCGATCGCCAGCAGGTCACGCTCCGCCCCGAGCACGGGGATCCCGAGCCGCGAGGAGTCGGCGATGCCTCCCGGGGTCACGGCGCCCACGATGTCGTAGCCGAGCCACCGCTCGCGGTGTAGGGTCGCGGCTATCCCGTCGACGTGGCCGAGGGAGCCCACGGCGATCACCGACTGGCGGAAGGCCCCGCGCACGCGGGCCGCGGCGAGGCCGCGCCGCAGCAGCAACCGGTTCAACAGCAGCAGCGGCGGGCCGGCCACGGAGAAGACGACGAAAAAGGCGCGGGAGAGCTCGAGATCCAGCAGGTAGACGAGCGCGCCGATGACACCGAAGGCAGCGCCGGAGGCGTGGAGGACATTGCGGTAGAGCTGCGGGCCGGAGGTGAGCTGGCGACGGTCGTACCCGCCGAGCATCGCGATGGCGGCCAACCATCCGAGCGCCATGACGAGGGAGGCGCTGGTGACGTTCTCGCGAAGATCACCGGCTGGCGGCAAGACGAGCTGGCGGACGGCAAACGCGATGCCCACCGCGAGGGCGAGCGCGAGCATGTCCGCGACGATCATGGCCGGCAGCGTCAGCAGGCGCAGCCGTGCCTCCGACGTGCGCTGGGTCCGCGTCGAGGGTCGATGGCGCGCCTGCGCGGCACGCTCGACATCCAGATCAGTCAAGGTCCCCAACCCCAGATCCCCCGGAAACAGCGTTCAACGGCCCCTCCACGGCTCATCGGCGACCACAGCCACCGTCTCACACCCCTGCGCTGGACCGCTCGACCCGACGCCACGCGCGCGCGAGGGAGATAACGGACGAAACGATTCTTGGTTGCGACTTTAACGGCGTGTAACAACAGATGAGCAGAGTTCTTCGCAAATTGTGATCGGAGCCGCTGGCCTCACCCGGGTGGCCACGCACCCGAGAGCGAGAGATAGCCTCGATCTTTCATGGTGCTGCTGAGCGGCGGTGTCCGGCGTTGTTGCCGGTGTGCGCGAGCTGATTGTGGCATGAGGGTGTGACGGGTCGCCGCGTGTCGATCGCGGTGGCCGGGCGTTCCGGTGCCAGGGTCCTTGGGGAGTGCGGTCAGCGACGGGGCCGGGAGCTATCCGGCCGGGGCGGGAAGCTGGGCGAGGCGGTCGTAGCCTGCCTGGATGATCCCGGCCCAGCGTGACCGGTCCGAGAGATGCAGGACCCGCTACCGGGCATGGCGAGCGAAGGTTGCGGCGGTCTGGAACAGACGCAGTCGCTGGCGTTTGGGTTCCCATCGCCGTGCCGAGGAGTCGGGAAGCGCGAGCAGGCCCATCCAGGCAGTGATTTCGCTGGCCAGAGCGATGATCTGGCACCAGATCCGGTTCTGGGCGAAGGATTTCAGCGGCAGGTTCCGTAAGCCAGCGTCTTTCGCGGCCCGGATCCGGTCCTCGCATCGCGCCCGGCGGCGGTGACGGACTTCGAGGTCAGCCAGCTGCCCCCGGGTGGGTGGGGGCACCTCCCCCGAGCGCAGCGAGGAGGGGGAGTGGTCGCGAAGGCGGTCAGGCGGTAACCGTCGACGTCCTCGAACCGCAGCTGCGCCCCGGGATGCGGTCGCTCGCGGCGGACGATGACCCGCATCCCCTTTGGCCAGTCCTTGAGGTCCAGCAGTCCGGTCAGCTCGGCCACGTCCGCCCCTTCTCGTGGGGTGCCGTCGGGGTCATAGGCCGGCTCCCAGACATGCTCGGGGATGATCCGGTAGACCTCCGGGGTGTTGGCGGGCAACGTGAATCCCACCGAGTACGAGACCCGGCGTTTGACCAGCTCCTCGATGGTTTTCTTGGTGGAGCCGGCACCGTCGATCCGGATCAGCACCTTCTTCCCCGGCCTGGGCCCCAGCCCTACTTGGGCCAGCGCCTGTCTGATCACGGTCTTGTGGTCAGCAGCCGTGTTCGAGCCCGCGTTCCCGGGCCGGAGCAGGCAGGTCAGCATCTCCCCACCACTGCCTTCGCCGTGGTCGGCGAAGGCCAGCAGGGGGTGGAACCCGAATCCCTTCTTGAACGTCGCTCGTGCGTTCTCCTTCTCGCTATGAGCTGTCACGAGGGTGGCGTCGAGATCGATGACCAGCGGGTTCTTCGCGGTGACGTGATGGCTCGGGGCATGGCTGCCGGCCCGAGCCCACGCCGCCTCGCGGGCGCGGCGGCGGGCGGTGTTGATCGCGCGTTCGGCAGCATCGACATCGCTGGCCAGGAGCGCGAGCAGGCGAGAGATCGTGGGATCCGAGGCCACCTGACCGTAGACGTCCGGCTCGGCCCGCACCGCGGCGACGTCGGCCAGGCAGTCCCCGCCCACAGCCAGTGTCAGCGCGAGGTCGAGCAGGATCTTGCCTGGATCATGCTGCGCCAACGGGCGCCGCCACGGTCCCAGCGCTTGCGACAGGGCCCGGTCCAGGCCGGTGGCGCGGACCGTCTCGGTCAGCAGCACCCCGCCCGCCTGCCCCACCGCCGCACTCGGTGCGACATCAACCTGCACCCGCGGATACAACCCGGTAGTGTTCACCCTGAAGGTGCTCCTTCGACCTGGGAGAATTGGACCTTAAGCAAGCCCTATTCTTCCAGGTCAGGAGCACCTTTCCGCGTCTACGACCACTCCTCGGACACCTCAACGATGAAAGCCCGAGGTTAGGTAGCCGAGCGAGGAGTGCCGGCGGTGGTGGTTGTATTCGGT
>NZ_JALXKT010000095.1:0-7154 GCF_025144775.1 Brachybacterium sp. p3-SID957
CCCCCCCGCCTGCACGACGAGCAGTGCCGACCGGGACCGAGGACCTGGTCGGACGAGGGAACGGAGCGACATGGGCGAGAGCATCGACCTGCGACTGGGCACCCCGATCGAGAACCGACGCACCGGCGCGGGGATCGAGGGCATGGCCGAAGCGGAGCTGGAACGCTCCCAGCGGCTGGCCGCGATCCGCGAGGGCCGCCTGGCCTCGATCCACTCCTGGGAGCTGGTGACCGCCGTCGACGGCCCCGGCACCCGGCTGACCGTGTTCTTCTCCGGCTGCCCGCTGCGCTGCGTGTACTGCCACAACCCCGACACCATGGAGATGCGCCGCGGGCAGGACGTCCAGCTCGAGGAGCTGGTGCGCCGCATCAAGCGGTACCGCCGCGTGTTCTCCTCCTCCGGCGGAGGCATCACGCTGTCCGGCGGTGAGGTGCTGATGCAGCCGGCCTTCGCCCGCAACGTGCTACAGGCGGCCAAGGAGATGGGCGTCCACACCGCGATCGACACCTCCGGCTACCTGGGCGCGGTGGCCGACGACGCCTTCCTCGACAACGTGGACCTGGTGCTGCTGGACGTCAAGAGCGGCACCGAGGAGTCCTACAAGGCACTCACCGGCCGGCCACTGCAGCCCACGCTCGATTTCGGCAATCGCCTGGCCGCTCGCGGCACCACCGTCTGGATCCGCTTCGTGGTGGTTCCCGGCTGGACCGACTCGGAGGAGAACGTCGAGGCGATCGCCGAGAACATCGCCCCGTGGAAGCAGGTCGTGGAGCGTGTGGAGGTGCTGCCCTTCCACAACATGGGGCAGGACAAGTGGGATGCCCTCGGCATGGAGTACAAGCTGCGAGACGCCCAGCCCCCCTCGAAGGAGACCGTGGAGCGGGTGCGCGAGCAGTTCCGCGCCCGCGGGTTCATGACGTACTGACCAGCACCACGACGCGGTCGGGATCCCCGCCGTCGATGTTCCCCCAGGCATCGGCCTCCTCGCCGCGCGCGGTGCGGTCCCATGCGCGCCCCTGGTAGCTCACCTGGACCACGCCGTCCTCGGCGGCGCGGGCCACCGCCCAGTTCGCCATGGTCCATCCCAGCGATTCGTCCCCACCCACGTCGATCACCAGCGCGGTGGCACCGGCCCCGGCGGGGACCGTCGGCACGACGGTGCCGGCATCGGCCAGGGTGCTGGTCACCAGGCCCGCCTCGCTGAGTCGCGGGAACTGGCGCTCCAGCTCGCTGCGCACGCCCTCGGGGGAGAAGGTGCCCTGGGCCTGCGCCAGCGTGCAGCGCAGGTTCGGGCCGCTCTGCCCGGTCAGGGCCGAGGCGTACAGCCGCCCCTCGGTCTCGTGGTCGCGGTAGGCCTGCGGGAACCCGCTGCGCTGGACCTCCTGGGCGACGTCGTTGATGTCCCCGGACTCGTAGCCGTCGATGGTGACCAGCACGTCGTAGAACGCGTTGGTGGAGTACACCGGGTCCATGATCTGCTCCTCGGTGCCCCACCCCTGGGAGGGGCGCTGCTGGAACAGGCCCAGGGAGTCCCGGTCCCCGTAGTCGATGTTGCGCAGCTGGGACTCCTGGTACGCCGTGGCCAGGGCGATCGACGCCGCGCGGGGCGGCAGCCCGCGATCCACCGCGACCGCGCTGATCAGGGCGGCGTTGGCGACGCGGTCCACCGTGTAGCGGTGGCTGGTGCCCAGCCCCGTCGCGGTGCAGGTGCCCTCGCCCAGCGGCGATCCGTAGCGCTGCAGCGCCACATAGGAACCTCCCGCGATGCCGACGAACAGCAGCACCAGCGTCAACGGCAGCACCAGGTGGCGCCCCAGGGGGCGCCTTCGGCGGCGCGGTTCGCGACCTGATGTGCGGCGGCCCCCGGGGGCGCGGCGGGAACCGCGGGCCACGTCAGTTCGCGTGCAGGGCCGAGTTGAGCTCGACCGTCTGCCCCTGGCGGGCCACCGCCTCCACCGCGCCGGTCAGCGAGTTGCGGCGGAACAGCAGGTTCGGGACGCCGGAGAGCTCACGGGCCTTGACCACGTGGGGATGGTCGCTGCCGGCCTCGCCCTGCGCCGTGTCGCTGCCGGCCTCGCGGGACTGGCCCTTCTCGCCCACCAGCACCACCTTGGTGCCCGCGGTGACGTACAGCCCGGCCTCGATCACGCAGTCGTCGCCCAGCGCGATCCCGACGCCGGCCTCCGCGCCCACCAGGGAGCGCTTGCCGATGCGCACCCGCTGGGTGCCGCCGCCGGACAGGGTGCCCATGGTGGAGGCGCCGCCGCCCACGTCGGAGCCGTCCTCCACCACGACGCCCTGCGAGATGCGGCCCTCGATCATGGAGGTGCCCAGGGTGCCGGCATTGAAGTTCACGAAGCCCTCGTGCATGACGGTGGTGCCGTCGGCCAGGTGAGCTCCCAGCCGCACGCGGTCGGCGTCGCCGATGCGCACCCCGGCGGGGACCACGTAGTCGACCATGCGGGGGAACTTGTCCACGCTGTACACGGTGGGAGTGCGACCGGCGGCGATCAGCCGCAGGCGGGTCTCCTCGAAGCCGCTCACGGCGCACGGGCCCTCGGAGGTCCACACCACGTTGGTGAGCACCCCGAACACGCCGTCCAGGCTCTGCACGTTGGGCTGGAGCAGGCGGTGGGAGAGCAGGTGCAGGCGCAGGTAGGCGTCGGCGGTGTCGGCCGGGGGAGAGGCGAGCTCGATCGCCCGTACCACGACCTCGCGGGTGGTGCCGCGCACCTCGTCGTCCTGCGCCGCGGCGGAGAGCTGGGCGTGCAGCGGGTGCGACTGCGGATCCTGTGGAGCCTCGCCGAGCTGGGGGGAGGGGTACCAGGCATCCAGCGTGCTGCCGTCGGCGGCGAGGGTGGCCAGGCCGATCCCCCACGCGTGGGTGGGGGAGGAGACGGTGCCGGCCTCGGCAGAGGTGGCGTCGGCGGTGGTGCTGGGCGTGCTGGTGGTGGTCTCAGGCGTGGTCATGCCGCGATTCTACGGGCGGGTCCTGACCATCGGCGCGCGGGGGCGACGGTGGGTCGCCGACGAGGGCGAACATCACGCGGTAGTCCGTCGCGCTGCCGTCCGAATCCGGGTCACCGGGCAGATCAGTCCCCTGGGCATCGCGGTTCAGACGGTTGTACTCCTGCAGGATCCTCGCGATGTGCTCGAAGAAGTCCTGGGCCTGCCCGGGGGAGAGACGCAGAGTGGAGGCGAACATCAGTCCTCGGCCTCGATCGTCGCTGTCGTCGGCATCGTCCTGCCGGTCCGCGCGACGGGCGATCTCCTCGGCCCATGCCGATCGCATCCAGTCGAAGGCTGCCAGCGAGACCGCACCGGAGGCTGCGGAGTAGTCGGAGTCGTCCGTACCCGTGCCATCGGTGTCGGAGTTCCCGGGAGCGTGCTGGAAGCTGTGCTGCCGCAGTCTCCACACTCGATCGCGACGGTCCCGGGCTGCCTCCGGTGCCTCCTTGAGCACGCCCCCTCGGGCCAGGATTCTGAGGTGGTAGCTGATGGAGTTGGCCGGAATTCCGAGGTCGGAGGCAAGATCCGCGGCGCGAGCCGTGCCGCGTCGGCCAACCCGCTCGACGATCTGCATGCGCAGCGGATGGGCCATCGCGCGCAGCTGATCGCGACTGGCGTGGACAGGCGCATCGGCGTTCTCTGCCATGGGTCGATCCTATCGGGTATGCGCATCATGCAGTGCGCAAGAACTATTGCGCACTAACTCCTGCGGAATTATTCTGACTGCATGGTCGACCGCACCCCGCCGCTCGAAACTGAGGCCCCCGAGGTCCCGCTGCGACGCAATGGCGAGTACCTCGCATGGCTGGGTGGGGACATCGCATCGGGGATCGGCTCGGGCATCGGCATGTTCGCCTTCCCACTGATCGCCTTCGCGGTCACCGGGTCCACGGTCGCCACCGGGATCGTCGGGCTCATCCAGGGCATCGGACTGCTGGTCGGCATGCTGCCGGGAGGGGTGATCGCAGATCGAATGGACCGGCGAAAGCTGCGGATGCTCTCCGGCGCCCTCGGAGTGATGGTGCAGATCCTGCTGGTGGCTGCGCTGATCCTCAGTATCGCCGACCTGAGGGTGTTGGCCACCCTGGCCGCGGCGGACAGGTTTCGCGCCTCGCTGCTGGGGTCGGCATCCAATGCGATGCTGAAACAGCTCGTTCCTGCCCGGCAGCTTCCGACGGCGATGTCCGTGAACGAGGGGCGAGATGCGGCCATAGAGATCGGAGCCGGCCCCGTGGGCGCCGCGTTGCTGGCCTGGCACCTTGCTGCGCCGATTCTGGCACAAGCGCTGGGCAGCGCCATCAATCTGATCTGCACCCTGCTCATGCGCAGTGACTACCGCCCGCGCGAGGCCGATGCCGGGCCCAGCTCCGTGCTGACCGACCTCGCCCACGGCCTGCGATGGATCCTGGGTCAACCCGTGCGGATCCAGATCGCGCTCGCTGCGTCCCTGGTCAACCTCGGATCCAACGGTGCCCTACTGGCGATGACACTGCACCTCGCAGCCGAGGGAGTTCCCCCTGTTAGGATAGGCCTGCTGAACACCGCGCTCGCCGTCGCGATCCTGGCCGGTTCTATCGCCGCTCCCCGGCTCGTCGCCTCAGTCCCCACGGGGCTGCTGACGATGGTGCAGCTCGGGGTGATCGCGGCGGTGACTGCGCTGCTCCCGCTACTTCCGAACCTGTGGATGATCGCCGGGGCGTACGCGATGATCGGGATCGGGCTGGCGCCGCTGAACGCTGCGACCATGGGGTTCTTCATGCATATCACTCCGGGGGACATGCTCGGGAGGGCAGGGGCGATGACAGGGCTGCTGGCGATGGGGATGATGCCGCTCGCACCGGCGGTTGCGGGATGGGGGCTCGAGGAGTGGGGGCCCGTGGCGACCCTCCTCCTGTTCGCAGGCGTGTGTGCAGCGGGCGCACTCGCGTTCCTGGTCGGCGGGCCGGCTCACCGCATCCCGGCATCGGGCCGCTGGGAGGAGTTCTCCCTGGCGAGTGGGATGACGGAGCCGACGCGGTCGTGAACTCGGCCGGGGGCCGCTCGGGGGCCGACAGGTCGCCTGGGGTCCCCCCGATCCCGTGGCCTGGGCCCGTTGCGGGCTGGTCGTTTCGCGGGGTTCCTCCCCTGGGGGTGGTTGTCCCCATTGCGGGGCCCGGGCTTGGTTTGTCGGTGGGGGTCCGTAGGGTGGTTCGTATCTGAAAAGGCCTGGTCAATCGGCTGGTCACCGTGCATGTCGGCGTCGTGATCACTGGGTGGGAAGAAGGGGGGTGGGTGCGATGCCATCGTTCCGGTTCGAGAACGGGGAGTTGATCGAGGAGCCCCCACGCGCCCCGCGCTCCCGCTACGCCCCGATCACCTCCCCCAAGCCCCCGATCCCGCCCGCGAACCAGGTCCGGGCCCGTCACCCCTTGACCCCGCAGAGCGTGGCTGAGCGGGGCGGTGCGGTGCCGGGCACAGTGGAGGCTGATACCGCAGTGCGGTTGCTGGGCCTGCAGCGTGAGCAGTCCCGTGAGCATGCCCGGATGCTGCGGGAGCTGGCGCCCTTGTGGATCGCGCCCGCGAACGACGAGGAAGCAGCCGATGACCGGGCCGAGTCCGCTGTGGTGGCCGCGGTCGCCCTGCGCACCACCACCAGCCATGCCTCGACCTTGATCCGCCAGGCACACACCGCTGTGCATCATCTACCGGCCCTGTTCGCCCGCCTCGAGGCCGGGCACCTGCCGGTCGAGTGGCACCAGCGGATCCTCCGCACCACTAGGGAGTTCACCCCCGCCCAGCTGGCGGAGGTGGATCAGCGGGTATCGGTCTGGGACCTGGCCTCGATCCCCGTCCAACGGTTCCGTCGTGAACTGCGTGTCCTGGTGGCCTGGCTCCACCAGGCAGGTGAGACCACCCCACGGCCGGAGGACCAGCGCGAGGTCGCCCTGGAGGGCTCCCCGGTCGATGACGGCACCGCCACCGTCCGCATCACCGGACCCGTCCCGGAGATCCTCTCCCTGTCACGACGCCTGGATGCCAGCGCCCGCGCCATCCAGGACCAGCAGCGCCACGCCCTTGCCGACGGCGCCCCGGTCCCCTTCGATCCGGACGGGCAGGCCGCCGCCACCGGTGCGCCGCTGACTCTGGCGGCGCTGCGCTACCTGGTGCTGACCCGCAGTGTGCTGGAGACCGGGGGGATCGAGGTGCCTGGTGAGCGGTTCCGGATCAGCGTGATGGTGCCGGTGATGACCCTGATGGGCGGGCGTGTCAGATGGTCTGTGTAAGCCGTACTGAAAGGAACGGTAAGAATCATGACCATGACCAACGAGAAGAAGCAGGCCGGTGGTGAGCCCACTGGCGGGGACCTGGTCGAGGAGCTGAAGTCCTCGGGGCAGCTGGATGCCCTGTTCGCTCAGATCGACGCAGGCAATGTTCAGCTCACCGGCGACGGCGGGTTCGTGCCCGCGCTGGTGAAAGCCGCCCTGGAGCGTGGCCTGCAGGCCGAGCTGACCAGCCACCTGGGCTATGACAAGCACGCCGCGGAGGGCCGCGGCAGCGGGAACTCCCGCAACGGCACCACACCCAAGACCGTGGAGTCCGAGGTCGGACCGATCGAGCTGGACGTCCCCAGGGACCGTGCCGGCTCGTTCACCCCGCGCCTGGTCCCCAAGGGCCAGCGGCGCCTTGGCGGCCTGGATGACATGATCATCAGCCTCTACGCGGGCGGGATGACGATCCGGGACATCCAGCACCACCTGGCGAGCACGATCGGCACAGACCTGTCCCACGAGACGATCTCCAATATCACCGACGCCGTGAGCGAAGAGGTCCTGGCCTGGCAGACCCGGCCGCTGGAGGAGTTCTATCCCGTGATCTATCTCGACGCGATCCGCATCAAGATCCGGGAGAACAACCAGGTCCTCAACCGCGCCGCCTACATCGCCGTAGGAGTCGACCTCGACGGGATCAAGCACGTGCTGGGCATCTGGGTCCAAGACACCGAGGGCTCGGCGTTCTGGGCCCACGTCTGCGCGGACCTGGCCAACCGGGGCGTCAGGGACGTGCTGATCGTCTGCTGCGACGGCCTGAAGGGGCTCCCAGAGGCGATCGAGGCGACCTGGCCGGACTCGATGGTCCAGACCTGCGTGGTCCACCTGATCCGGGCA
>NZ_JALXKT010000096.1:0-6857 GCF_025144775.1 Brachybacterium sp. p3-SID957
GACCCCGCCGCCGACTGGGCTATCTCACGCCCACCGAGGCATTCGCTCGACTGCTCGCCGGCGAGCCCCATGTTGCTTCGACGCCTTGACATCGCCCTCGAGTGCCCGGGCGTACGGTCAGAGCCGGGCGTGCGTTTCGGGATCGAACACGTGCGGTGCAGCTCCGCTGGTGTCCAGCCGTACGGAATCGCCGGGCGACAGGGCCGTGAATCCTGGCTCCCGGACGATGAAGTCGCCGTTGCCGATGCGAAGCATCACGTCGGTCGCGTTGCCCAGCGGCTCCACTACAAGGACCTCCCCGTCCCGCTCCTTCTCCGACGTCTTGACCAGCTTGCATTCCGTCGGACGCAGCCCGAGACGCACCGAACGGAGATTATCCAAACCGGCATCTGGGACTTCCACGTCGAGGGACGTGCCATCAATTCGGACTGTGCGGGGACCCCTCACCGAAGCGTCGAATATGTTCATTCGAGGCTTGCCGACGAACCCAGCCACGAACTCAGTGGCAGGAGTCCGGTAGATCTCTGAAGGGGTCCCGTACTGCTCCAGCCGGCCGGCGCTCATCACGGCGATGAAGTCGGAGAGGCTCATCGCCTCTTCTTGGTCGTGCGTGACGTAGACGCTGGTCGCGCCGATATCTGCGTGGAGAAGCTTGAGCTCAGCTCGCGTCTTGTCCCGCAGCAGGGCATCGAGATTCGACAGCGGTTCATCGAAGAGAAGGACGCCTGGGCGCCTTGCGATGGCTCGCGCCAAGGCAACACGTTGACGTTGTCCTCCGGAGAGGGCCTTGGGTCGGCGTCGTAGGTGCTTCTCGAGCTCCAGCTTTGTGGCCGCTTCCAGTACGCGCTGATCAATCTCGGCCTTCGGCATCTTCCGCATCTTCAATCCGAACGCGATGTTGTCCGCGACCGAAAGGTGGGGATAGAGAGCGTAGTCCTGGAAGACGAACGCCAGATCCCGCTTGTGAGGTTCAAGGTCCTCGACATGCTGCCCATCGACGATGATCGCACCATCAGTGACGGACTCCAGTCCGGCGATCATGTTGAGGGTGGTGGACTTCCCGCATCCGGAGGGACCGAGCAGTGACACGAAACTCCCGTTCGGGATCGTGTATGTCAGGTGCTCGACGGCATAGCGCTCATCCTTCGGGGAGTACTTCTTGCAGACTCCCTGCAAATCGATCTGAGCCATCAGCCCTTCACTGCTCCTTCCGTGATTCCCTGCACGATCCACTTCTGCGCCACTAGAGCAAGTACAAGCACGGGGAGCGCCGTAATCACGCCAGCTGTGGCCGCTGCCGTGTAGTCCATAGCGAAAAGACCTTGGAACGCAGCCGTGCGAACAGGCAGGAGAGGTGTGTTGTTCGAGGTGAGCACCTTAGCGAGGAAGAAGTCACTCCACGCGGTGATGAAAGCGAAAATGGAGGTGGCCGCCACACCGGGTCCGGATAGCGGTACGACCACTCGTCGGATGATGCCGAGGCGGGTGCATCCGTCGACTCTGGCAGCCTTCTCGAGATTCACCGGAATCGATTCGAAGAAGCTGACCATCATCCACACCACGAGCGGGAGTATGAATGCTGTGTAGGTGATGATCATCCCCAGTATTGAATCGTAGAGACCGTATGCGCGCAGCAACACGAACAGTGGCACAGCGAGCACGACGGCCGGTATCGCCTGGACAGTCATCATCCCGAGTAGAAGTGTCTGCTGTCCGCGGAACCGGAAGCGCGCGAAGACGTACGCGCACAACGAACCGAGGACCATGCAGATAAGGGTGGTAGCGGCGGCGACAATGAACGAATTGCGAATCGGTGTCACGAAGGAACTGTCGGACAGTAGATCTGCGTAGCTTGCGAGCGTGAGGTCCGATGGCGAGAAGTCCATGCGCTCGGCCCGCAGATTGGTAGAGGGATACGCGCTGTAAACGACCATCCATGCGAAGGGGATGGTGAGGTAGAAGATCAGCAGAACGACCAGGGTTCGATGGAACACGGTTCCCGCGAGGCCCTTCCGGGGGCGTGGTGCCGTGCCGGAGCGCTCGGGGCCTGGCCGGGACTCAGTACCTGAGGGTGTCCCTGGCGGTGGTGCCGTCACGGAATAACTCATGCTGCCTTCTCCTTCCGCCGGCCGAGGGCGAGGATCCAGAAGACGGTAACCAGGATGACGATCCCCATGATCGAGATGGACATGGCAGCGCCGTAGCCACGGTCCAGATAGCTGAATGTCGTCAGGTACGCCAGGAAGTTGACGGTGGTCGTTGCTTCCGCAGGGCCGCCCGAACCGCCGGTCAAGACATAGATCGTGTCGAAGACTTTGATCGACCACATCGACTGCACGATGAGCAGGAACATGAGTGTCCCCCGGAGGTTCGGCAGGGTGACCTTCCAGAACTGCGCCCAGGCGCCTGCGCCGTCGATCGAAGCGGCACGGTAGACGTTCGAGGGGATCGCCTGCATTGAGGCGATGGTCATCAGGGCAAGGAATGGGGTGAGCTTCCAGACCTCGGCGAGGATCAAGACCCCCATGATCAGCTGGCGATCGGCGAGCCATTGGATCGGTGCATCGATTAGTCCGACGCCGCCGAGGACCGCGTTGGCGACCCCGTAAGTGCCGTCGAAGATCAGCTTCCACATGATCCCGTTGACGACCGGAGGAACGGCCCAGGGGACCAGGAGTAGTACCCGGGCGACGTTTCGCCCCCTGAACGGGTACTGCAGGAGACGCGCAATACCCACCGCGAGTGCAACACCACCGAACACTGTGAAGAACGAGAACACGGCCGTACGGACCAACGCCTCGTGGAAGTTGGGGTCCGTTGCCAGTTGGGCATAGTTCCACAGGCCGACGAACTGCGTGGCGTCTGGGATCTTGTCATTCATCTGGTACATCGACAGCACCACTGCATAGAACAGCGGATAGATGAACAGTGCCGCGATGGTGAGGACGGCCGGAGATGCTGCGAGGATCGCGAATCGGCGGTCCCCGCGTTCCCCCGCGGTGAGCTTCCTGCGTGCCATGGGATCAGCCCATGTACCTCTCGACGATCGGTAGGAGCTCCTCCTGCGCGGTCTGGAGTGCTTCTGCCGGTTCGGTCTCCTGGTTCATCGCCCGGAAGACCTGGACGGACAGTAGTTGGTCCAGTTCGTTCGACCACGGTACGCCGTAGCGCTCTACGGCGTACTCGGTGGCTTGCTTGTAGGTCTCTACGACGGGGAGCGCCTCGACCGTGGCCGGATCGTCAAGGGTGGTCTGCGAGACCGGGAACCACCCTTCCTGCTCCACGATCTCCTTCTGTGCGGTGGCCCCTGACGCGAATTCCAGCCACTTCAGGGCTGCCTGCTTGTTCTGAGAGAACGTGCTGATTGCGTAGCCCTCTGACCCGTCGATCGAGGCCGAGCGGACGTTGATGCCGGGAATCAGGCCGTTCCCTGTGGTTTCCGCTGAGGTCGCGGCGCCTTCCGCAGTGGCGGACGCCCACTGGAACGGCCAATTGAAGACGATGGAGGCCCGTCCCTGAGCGAAGATCTCGATGAGATCTGAAGCGTTCGTGATCTGCAGTGACGACGGATCCATGACGTTGTGTGTGTGCAGGAGTTCGACCATCTTGGTCAGACCTTCAATTCCCGCCTCACTGTCCAACTGTGGCGTCCAGTCCGCGTCGTACAGTTCTCCTCCGGCCAGCAGCAGCGCACGGAGGAAATTCTGGTAGGCGCCAGCGGGGTTGCCCATGTCGCAGCAGAAGCCGAAGCGACCGTCAACTGTCGTTGCCTTTGCGGCCTCGATGAACTCGTCCCACGTCTCCGGGGCAGTGTCAGGGTCGAGCCCGGCGTCGGAGAAGTGGTCCTTGTTCCAGAACATGGTCTGCACGCTGGCGAACTTCGGCAAGCCGTACACCTTGTCGTCCCAGGAGACGGCATCAAGGGCGGGGCGGATGAGGTCATCAGGAATGGCCTCGGGGGCAAGCTCCTGGAGCCAGCCAGCCTGGCCGAACTCGGCTGAGAAGCCTGCCCATGTCATGACGACGTCGATAGATGAGTCCTGAGCGGCGAAGGCTGTGGCGAATCGATCATGGAGGTCATTGAAGTTCGCCATCTCGTAATTCTTGACCACGATGCCGGTCTCTTCCTGGAATCTCTCGATCAGCCCTTCCTGGAACACGAGGTTGGTGTTGTCGTCGAGGATCGAGATTTCCGTACCTTCGAGGGAAGAGTCGTCGGGGGCCAACGCTTCACCGCCGGAAGATTGCTCGCCGGCACCCGTCTCGGTGCCTGCAGCTCGGTCTGAGTCAGGAGGTACACAGGAGGCCAGCCCAAAGGCGGCGCCGGCTCCGAGCACTGCTCGGCGGGAGGTCGAGCGGGTAATGGGAGACATGAGGCAAATCCCTTCAAGAGGTGATCGGTTCGACGGAACCGGTTTCGAGCGAACGATGGACGGCTTCAAGGGCGCGTGTGATGAGAAGACCCTGCTCCGCACCGGGGAGATCGAGGTCCGCGCCGCTGACGAGGTCGATAAAGTCACGCATCATGTCGGCGGCTACGCCCTGCGGGCGTCCTCGGTTGTCATGCTCCAACGCACCCAAGGTGCCAGTGCGAGCTGCTGTGGCATGTCTGGCACCGGTTGCGTCGACGTCTATGACGTAGGCATCGGCATCGGTCTCCACTTCGAAGCGGAATTCGAACACGGAGGTCTTGCCGGTCGGCTGTACCCAGCCACAGTCGAGGTCGAGAATCGATCCGTCTGACATCGCGAAGCTTGCCGAGACGCGGTCCCAGGTGTCGACCCCGCGGTCGCGGAGGACGTGGTTGACCCCTCGCGCGAACACGTCGACTGGCCGCGCGCCGGAGAGCCATGTGGCCATGTCGAGCACGTGAGGCATCAGGAACCAGGCGGGGCTGGACTTCGCGGCCCAGCTCAGCATCTCCGTGGGTACGAAGATCGTGTCCTGCAGGAGAGCGCGCTGGGAGACCATCCGGTGGTTATCGGATCGCAGCCGATGATGCACAGCGCTGAAAAGCGGATTCCAGCGGTTCTCGAAGCCGACCACGATCCTGCCCCCGCCTCGGACGGCAGCTGCGATGATCCGTTGGGCTTCCTCCTCTGAGGTAGCAAGCGGCTTCTCGATCAGGAGATCGAGTCCGGCATCGAGAGCGGCGACTGCAGGTTGCTCGTGCGCGAAATCCGGCGTGGCAACGACTACCGCATCGAGTTCTGCGCCGCTTGAGAGGAGCTCGTCGACCGAGTCGAATGTCTGAATACCGAGGGCGTCGCCCAGGGCAGTGGCGCGATCGCGGTTCGGTTCGCAGACCGCTACCAGCTCCGCCCCTGAGTGGTGGTGTGTGGTTTCCGCGAAGATCCGTCCGCGGATCCCACCTCCGATGACTCCTACACGGGTGGGCCCCATGTCCTTGGCTCCTTTGCGCAACGTCATCTCGGCATTGCCGGTATTTGTTGGAGGAGACTACAAACTTTTCGTCGAACTGTCTAGGGTGACCTCGTGATCAGATCGGATCGTGCCCGGTTGCCCCGTGGCGAGGAACTGGCATCGATGCAGAGCCATCGAGTGGCGGGGGAGGCGGCTTGAGGAGTCAGGCGAGCTCGGTGCGTGACGCGACGGTACTCACGCCGGCTGATATCGGAGCCGCGAATCGTGCCCGACTTATCCGCTACCTCCATCGGACAGGTCAGCAAAGCCGTGTCGAACTCGCGAAAGCCCTGGGTGTCAGCCGAGCGACAGTGACCGCGATCGTGCAGCCGATCCTCGATGCCGGGATCCTCGTCGAGTGTGATCCGGTGCCTGCCGCATCCGGCATGAGCGGGAAGCGCGCAGGTAAGCCGGCAAAGCCCCTGTGGTTCAGCGATAGCGTAAAGCTGGGCGGCGTATATCTCTTCGGCGACGGTGTGCACTGCGCGGTGTTCCGCATGGATGGGGAGATCGCTTTGGAACATCGGATGGTCTGGGAAGGTGTTCCTACGGTCGCCGATGTGCTTGTGACATGCGAGAGCTTTTTCGACGGAGTACCCGTCAGTGGAGTCGGTGTCGCTGCTGCAGGCATGGTGGACACTGAGGCGGGGGTTCTGCTGGAGCTCTACCTAGCATCGGAGCTCGCCGGGATGCCTGTCGTGCAACTCCTTCGCGAGCGTCTGGGAGTGCCCGTGGTCGTCGACCACCATCCGCGTGTCCAGGCCATCGGTGACCTCTGGTTTGGTATCGGTCGAGAGCTTGCCCACTTCGCCTCGCTCCACACTGGGGAGGTCCTTGGCGTGGGAATGGTGCTGAACGGCCGCATTGTGCGCGGCCCGTACGGGGCCGGCGGAGAGGTCGGGCACATGGTGGTGGACCTCAACGGGGAGCGGTGCGTCTGCGGCCGGATCGGGTGCTGGGAAACGGTGGCGACCCTACCCTGGCTGCGCCGCGAGGCGATGCGCGTGGGGCTTGCAGGAGCCGCCGAGATGACCTGCGCGGACCTCGTAGGGCTCGCGGCAACCGACATGGAAGCTGACGAGCTCCTGCACCGATACCTGAGAAACATCGCCCAGGGAATCGCGAACCTCGAGCAGGTGCTGGGTCTAGGGCACTATCTGATCCACGGCGACGTCGGTCATGGAGGGGCCGTGGCTGCTCAGATCATCTCCGAGAGCTTGTCGTGGTCGCTCAACCGAAGGCGGCCACTGCCCGAGATCACTTTGGTGGCCGACGACGACCGCTCAACATTGCTGGGGGCCGCTGGGTTGCTCCTGTCGACACGGTTCGACGCTGACGTGGATCGTTGATCAAAGGTGTGACTGTGCCGCAATCAGGGCATCCGGGTCTGGCGTCCTTGAGCATCCGCTCGCGCGGTAGCGAGCTGCGCCAGT
>NZ_JALXKT010000097.1:0-6552 GCF_025144775.1 Brachybacterium sp. p3-SID957
TCCCGGCATTCAAACAAACAACCAGCAAAAATAATTCTGCTAATTATCCGAAAAATGCCAATCAAAATGTTGGCATCAACAAACAGACACGCTATTGAGATATCAAGCAACACGCGCACATCGTCAATGGACCGCTCAGCGGCTCATCTCAGAGGCTCGGTGGCGCCGGTAGCCTTGCGGGATCGTGATCCCGGTCGGTCCGACTTTTTTGCTTCGTCGTCCCGGCGCGAGTCGCTACTCTAGCAGTTCGTCGCGACCGTTTCAACTCCACTCCATGTGGTCTGCGTCTCTCCCAGTTCGCTGTGCGACCTGCTCGATCCGCTGACCCGCGGCTGATCCCTGAGGATCAGATCCCCGCTGCGGTGACCCCGTTCCGCTTCGCTGATCCGTGGTGGATCCTCTCGGCTTCCCGGCGTCGTCCTCGCGGCGACAAGGGAAGACATTACGGGGCCGCGGGGTGGCCGTCAAACCCGCTTCGACACCCTCTGTTCACCCTCCGGCAACACCATCATCCCAGGTCAGGCCGTCTTTACAAGCCCTTACGGGCCGCCTGGGGGTCGAATGTGACCTGTACTTGTTAGGGGTGTCACCCGAAGGCTTCGGCAGCCAGGTGCGAGCCTCAGGCAACCAGGCGCACCATGGCCGCCGTCTTCCTGCCACGGCGCAGCAGGAGGTGCCCTCCGGGAAGGGACGTCAAGGAACCCAGCTCCCCCGCGAGGTCATCGGCGGTGAGCTTCTCGCCGTTCACGGACAGCCCACCTTCCTCTGCCGCTCGCCGGGCCGCGCCCTTCGAGGCCACGATCCCCGCGGCCACGAAGGCGTCCACCAGCGGCGTGCTCGAGGTGAGCTCGGCGCCGGGGAGCTCGCCGGCGATGGCGCGGATCGTGGGTTCGTCCAGCTCCCGGACGTCTCCCTTGCCGAACAGCACGCCGGCAGCGGCCTTCGCCTGGGCTGTGGCCTGCTCACCGTGCACCAGGGTGGTGAGATCGTCGGCGAGGGCGTGCTGCGCGCGTCGCTGGTGGGAGGCCTCCTGGGTCGCGGTCTCGAGCTCCGCGAGCTCATCCTTGCCGCGGAAGGTGAAGTACCGCAGGTAGTTCATGACGTCGGAGTCGGCGGCGTTCAGCCAGAACTGGTGGAAGGCGTACGGGCTGGTGAGCTCCGCATCCAGCCACACGGACCCGCCCTCGCTCTTGCCGAACTTCGTGCCGTCGGCCTTGGTGACCAGTGGCGTGGTCATCGCGTGCACGTCACGCCCCTCCACCTTGTGGATCAGGTCGACTCCCGAGAGCAGGTTGCCCCACTGGTCGTTCCCCCCGTACTGGAGGGTGACGCCGTGGCGCCGATGCAGCTCCAGGTAGTCGATGCCCTGCAGCACCTGGTAGCTGAACTCGGTGTAGCTGATCCCCTCATCGCTGGCCAATCGCCTGGCCACCGTGTCCTTGGCCAGCATGGTGCCCATACGGAAGTGCTTGCCCATGTCCCGCAGGAACTCCAGTGCGCCCAGGCCTCCGATCCAGTCGAGGTTGTTCACCATCGTCACCCCGAACTCGCCCTCCAGATCGAGGAAGCGGGAGATCTGGTCGCGCAGGTTCTCGACCCATCCCGCCACCACAGTGGCGTCGTTCAGCACCCGCTCACCGGACATCCGAGGATCCCCGATCAGACCGGTCGCCCCGCCCACCAAGGCGATGGGTCGGTGACCGGCGAGCTGGAAGCGGCGCATGGTGAGCACCTGGGTCAGATGCCCCACGTGCAAGGACGAAGCAGTCGGGTCGAACCCGCAATAGAGGGAGACCGGTCCATCGGCCAGAGCGCTTCCGAGCGCCTCGCGCCCGGTGGTCTGCACGACGAGTCCTCGCCAGTCGAGGTCGTCCAGGACGGTCTGCATCAGGGGTGTTCCTTCCGAAGTACGACGGGGCCGGCCCCATGATCGGGACCGGCCCCATTGTGGCAGGAGGTGGAGACCTCCCCCAGCGATTTCCGTCAGACGGACCGCTCCAGCGGCCCGGTCCTGTCAGCGAGCTCCTGGATCCGGGACTGTGCCGACGCGATCTGCTCGCGCACGCGCGCGGGTGCGGTGCCTCCCTTGCCGTCGCGGGAGGCGACGGAACCGGCGGCGGTGAGCACCTCGTGCACCTCCGGTCGCAGGTGCTCGGAGATCCCTGCCAGGTCCTCGGCGCTCAGATCGGCCAGTTCGATCCCGCGCTGCTCGCACACGCGCACGCAGGAGCCCGCGATCTCATGGGCGCTGCGGAACGGGACGCCTTGACGCACCAGCCACTCGGCGATGTCCGTGGCCAGGGAGAAGCCCTGCGGTGCCATCAGCTCCATGCGGTCGGTGTGGAAGGTGAGGGTGGCGACCATGCCGGTGATCGCCGGCAGCAGCAGGTCCAGGGTGTCCACCTGGTCGAACACAGGCTCCTTGTCCTCCTGCAGGTCCCTGTTGTAGGCCAGCGGAAGGGCCTTCAGGGTGGCCAGCAGTCCGGTGAGATCGCCGATCACCCGGCCCGCCTTGCCGCGCGTGAGCTCGGGGATGTCGGGGTTCTTCTTCTGCGGCATGATCGAGGACCCGGTGGAGAAGGAGTCGTCGAGCGTCACGTAGGAGAACTCCTTCGTGTTCCACACGATGATCTCCTCGGCCATCCGCGAGAGGTCGATCGCGACCATCGCGCAGACGAAGGCGAACTCGGCCACCAGGTCCCTCGAGGCGGTGCCGTCGATCGAGTTCTCCACCGAGTCCGAGAACCCCAGGTCCGCCGCGACGGCCTGAGGGTCCAGCCCCAGCGAGGAGCCGGCGAGGGCACCGGAGCCGTAGGCGGAGGCGTCCAGCCGGCCATCGAGGTCGCAGAACCGCTCCACGTCCCGTAGCAGGGGCCACACGTGCGCCATCAGGTGGTGGGCCAGCAGCACGGGCTGGGCGTGCTGGAGGTGCGTGCGACCGGGGAGGATCGCCTCCCCCGCCTGCTCGGCGCGGTCGGTGATCACCTGTGCCAGTGCCAGCACCTGCTGGGACAGCGACCGCACCTGGTCCCGCAGGTACATGCGGATCATGGTGGCGATCTGGTCGTTGCGGGACCGCCCGGCCCGCAGCTTCCCGCCCAGCTCGGTCCCGGCCCGCTCGATCAGGCCGCGCTCGAGCGCCGTGTGCACGTCCTCGTCGTCCGCCGCGGCCGTGAAGGCCCCGGAGGCGACGTCCTCACGCAGCCGCACCAGCGCCTCGTCCATGCCGGCCAGCTCGTCGTCGTCCAGCAGCCCGGCGGCATGCAGCACCCGGGCGTGGGCCCGGGAGCCGGCCACGTCGTACGGCGCCAGGCGCCAGTCGAAGTGAGTGGAGACGGACAGCGCCGCGAGGGCTGCCGACGGGCCGGAGCCGAAGCGGCCTCCCCACAGGGCCAGCCGCTCGGAGGCCGGGCCCTCGCTCGCGCCCTGACCGCCGGGCTGCTGCGGGGCTCCCGGGGAGATCATGCGTCCTCCTGCTGCGCTGCCTGACCGAGGTCCTCCCCGTTGCCGTGGGCGACGTCGCGGGCGGCGGCCTGCTTGGCGGCCAGGCCGTAGATCTCGATGAAGCCCTTGGCGTGGGACTGGTCGAACGCATCGCCCTCGTCGTACGTGGCCAGGTTGAAGTCGTACAGGCCGGTATCGGACCGACGCCCGGTGACCTGGGCGCGGCCCCCGTGCAGGATCATCCGGATGTCCCCGTTGACGTAGCGCTGGGTGTCGTCGATGAAGACGTCCAGGGACTTCTTCAGCGGGCTGAACCACTGGCCGTCGTAGACCAGCTCGGTCCAGCGGTCGCTCACGGAACGCTTGAAGCGCGCCTGCTCGCGCTCCAGGGTGACCCGTTCGAGCTCCTGGTGGGCGGCGATCAGCGCCATGGCTCCCGGGGCCTCGTACACCTCCCGCGACTTGATGCCCACCAGGCGGTCCTCGACGATGTCGATCCGGCCCACGCCCTGGGCGCCGGCGCGGCGGTTCATCTCCTGGATCGCCTCCAGCGGGGTGACGGGGCGAGCGTCGATCGCCACCGGGATGCCGTCCGCGAAGGAGATGGTGACCTCGTCGGCCACCGGCGGGAAGGAGGGATCGTCGGTGTAGGAGTAGACGTCCTTGGTGGGCTCGTTCCAGATGTCCTCGAGGTAGCCGGTCTCGATGGCGCGCCCCCACACGTTCTGGTCGATCGAGAAGGGGTTGTGCTTGGTGGTGGCGATGGGCAGGCCCTTGCGCTCGGCGTATTCGATGGCCTTGTCGCGGGTCAGTGCCAGGTCGCGCACGGGGGCGATGCACTTGAGCTCGGGGGCGAGGGAGGTGATGGAGACCTCGAATCGCACCTGGTCGTTGCCCTTGCCGGTGCAGCCATGGGCGACCGTGCTGGCGCCGTACTTCTTGGCGGCGGCCACCAGGTGCTTGGTGATCACGGGGCGTGAGATGGCCGAGACCACCGGGTAGGCGTCCATGTACAGCGCGTTGGCCTTGAGCGCCGGCATGCAGTACTCGGAGGCGAACTCGTCGCGGGCGTCGGCCACCACGGCCTCCACGGCACCGCAGTCCAGGGCGCGCTGGCGGATGACCTCGAGGTCCTCTCCGCCCTGGCCGACGTCCACCGCGCAGGCGATGACCTCGGCGCCGGTGGCGTCGTGGATCCAGCCGATGGCCACAGAGGTGTCGAGTCCGCCGGAGTAGGCGAGGACGATGCGTTCGGTCACGGGTGCTCCTTGACGTGGTTTGTTCAGGGTTCAGGATGCGGCATGGCGGGGCCCACCGCAGAACTGGGATCAGGCGGGGGTGACGTGCTCGTCATCGGGCGGCGCCTGCGGGTCCCGCTCGGCCGCCTCGGCCTCGGTGGCGGCCTCACGCCGGCCGCCGGCCAGATCCAGCAGGCGGGCTGCGAGGCGGTCCCCGCCCGCGGGGTCCCGGGAGATCAGCAGGACGGTGTCGTCACCGGCGACCGTCCCGATCATGTCCGGCACGACGGACCGGTCCAGCGCAGAGGCCAGGTACTGCGCTGCCCCGGGCGGGGTGCGCACGACGACCAGGTTGCCACTGGCCTCCGCGGATACGAGCAGTCCTTCGGCCAGGCGGGGCAGGCGGGCCTGGAGCAGCTCGCTCTCACCGTGGCCGTTGTCGGTCCGCGGAGCACTGCCGTCCGGCGGCACCCGGTACACGAGGGTCCCGTGCGCACCGCGCACCTTCTCGGCCTGGAGCTCCACCAGATCGCGCGACAGGGTCGCCTGGGTGACCTCCATTCCCTCCTGGGCGAGCAGTCGTGCCAGCTGCGCCTGAGAGACGACCTCCTGGCCGCGGACGATGGAGACGATCTGCTGCTGGCGGGCGGTCTTGGTCTGGGCCAGGGCTCGTCGATGCTGTTCGCTCATCGCCCGGCCCCCAGCACCAGGGCGTGCGACGCGGTGCTCTCGTCGGGATGGTGCAGCAGCCAGGTGATCAGCGCCTTCTGCGCATGCAGCCGGTTCTCGGCCTCGTCCCACACCCGTGAGCGCGGGCCGTCGATCACCGAGGCGGCCACCTCCTTGTCCCGGTAGGCGGGCAGGCAGTGCAGGAAGATTCCGCTGCCGTCGCCGTCGGCGCCGCTGAGGTCCATCAGCTCCTCGGTCACCTGGTAGCGCGAGAAGGTGGCCTCGCCGCGGCCGTCCTGCCCTTCCTGGCCCATGGACACCCAGGTGTCGGTGATGACCGCGTTCACGCCCGCCGCGGCCTCGCGTGGATCCTCGGTGACCGTCACCGAGCCGCCGGTGGTGGCCGCGATCTCGCAGGCCCGCTCGAGGATGCCCTTCTCGGGGTGATGACTGGCAGGGGCGGCGATCCGCACGTCCATCCCGGCGGTGACCCCGCCCAGCAGGTAGGAGTGGGCCATGTTGTTGGCGCCGTCCCCCAGGTAGGCCAGGGACCGACCGGCCAGCGCCGCGTCCCCGTCGGCCAGACCCCCGCAGTGCTCGGCGATGGTCTGCAGGTCGGCGAGGATCTGGCAGGGGTGGAACTCGTCGGTGAGGGCGTTGATCACCGGGACCGTCGCGTGGGCGGCCATCTCCTCGATGCGCTCCTGACCGAAGGTGCGCCACACGATCGTCGAGACCATGCGCGTGAGCACACCGGTCGTATCGGCGATGGACTCTCCTCGAGCCAGCTGGCTGACGGCCGCCTCGAGCACCAGGGGGCTCCCACCCAGCTCCGACACACCGGTGGCGAAGGAGAGGCGGGTCCGGGTGGAGGACTTGTCGAACAGGATCGCGACGGACCGCGGGCCCGCCAGGGGCTTCTCGGCGAAGCGATCGCGCTTCAGGGCAGCAGCGAGCTCGAGGACCTCCTTCTGCTCGGCAGGGCTCAGGTCGTCGTCGCGCAGGAAATGACGGGGCATCTCAGGCTCCTTCGGTGGCGCTTGCGGTCGTGGTGTCGAGCAGTCCGGGCAGGGCGGCGGTGAAGCTCGCGAGCTCCTCCGCCGTGATGATCAGCGGTGGGGCGATCCGCAGCGTGGTGGGGTTGGGGGCGTTGACGATGAACCCCGCCTCCAGCGCGACTGCGGCCAGCTGCGCGGCGATG
>NZ_JALXKT010000098.1:0-6444 GCF_025144775.1 Brachybacterium sp. p3-SID957
GTGGCCTCAGCGGGTGCGGACCGTGGGATCCAGGTGCGCGGTCTCGACCGTCACCCGCGCGTCGGCTCCCCCTCTCCGCCGGGCGGTGTCATCGCGCCGGCTGCGCACCCGCCACCACACGAAGAAGCCCACCAGGGTGAAGGCCCCGTAGAACACGTACATGAAGGCGCTGGCGTAGTAGCCGGCGCTCCACAGCAGCGGCACGCCCACGATGTCGACGGCCACCCAGATCAGCCAGAACTCGACCCAGCCCTTGGCCATGCCGTACGTGGCCAGCAGGCTGCCCATGAAGATCCAGGCGTCGGCCCACACCGGCTCATACGAGCCCAGGGCGCGGAAGATCGGGGTCAGCAGCGCGGTGCCGCCCACCATCGCGACCACCAGCAGGATCCGCGTGCCCCAGGAGGCCCACTCGGGCTCGACCGCGGTGCCTCCTTCGGAGCGGGCCTGCCGCCAGCGCACCCAGCCGTAGACGCTGGTGGCGATGAACATCACCTGTCGGCCGGCCTGTCCCAGCAGGTCCACCGCATTGGGACTGCCGAACACGGTGCCCAGGAACACCGTCAGCAGCAGCAGGTTGCCGAGGATCCCAATGGGCCATGCCCATACCTTGCGGCGCATGCCGCCCAGGGCGCTGAGGAGCCCGAACACATTGCCGAGCACTTCTCGCAGGAGGAGGAACTGTCCGCCCTCGAATTCGATCTTGGCGTCGAAGAGCCACTGCAGAACATCCATGTCAGTCCTTTCACCATCGGATGCAGTGGCTCCGGGGAAAAGGTTCCGGCATGGAACGACGGACGTGCACAGGGGCGCGCCCGTCGGCATGCAGGACGTGCGCCTCTCATCCAGGCTCTGACTGTCGGTGCCGGAGTTCCACCGGCTCCACCGCCGAAGCGGGTCGCGGACTATCACCGCCGGCTCGGACTTTCACCGACCCCGGAGCACGTCACTGATGTGACCGCACCAGGGTACTCCTCCTCAGGGCGCAGGCGCGGGCCGGCGCTCAGTGGCCGTTGTGGGATGCGGCATGCTGCGCCGCCAGCTCCCGCAGCGCGGCGATCTCCGCGGCGGCATCGTGCGCACGGTAGATGGCCGATCCGGCGACGAACACGTTGGCGCCGGCCTCGGCGCAGCGCTCGATGGTCTCCCGGCTCACACCGCCGTCCACCTGGATCGACACCTGCAGGTTCGACTCGCTGATCGCGGAGCGGGCCCGACGGATCTTGGGGAGCATGGTCTCCAGGAAGCTCTGGCCGCCGAAGCCGGGCTCGACGGTCATGATCAGCAGCATGTCGAACTCGCCGATCACATCCATCAGGGGCTCGACAGGGGTGGCCGGCCGCAGTGCGACACCCACCGCCGTGTTCTTGCGGCGCAGCTCCCGGGCCAGGCGGATCGGCGCCGCGGCGGCCTCCAGGTGGAAGGTGACCGAGGAGGCTCCGGCCTCGGCGAACTCGGGAGCGTGCCGGTCTGCGTCGGCGATCATCAGGTGGGCGTCCACCGGGATCGGGGACCTCTCCACGATCTGCTCCACCATCGCCGCGCCGAAGGTCAGGTTGGGCACGAAGTGGTTGTCCATCACGTCCACGTGCACGCTGTCGGCGCTGGAGATGCGGTCCAGCTCCTCCCCGATCCGCATGAAGTCGGCGTTGAGGATGCTGGGGTGGATGTACTGGCCATCGGTCGCGTAGGCGGCGTTCATGACAGGGGTCCTTCCTCGGATCCGGACGGGTTCTGCGGGGACTGCCCGCTGCGCTTGCGCAGCAGGGCGATGAACATGGCGTCGGTGCCGTGGACGTGGGGCCACAGCTGCACGGAGGGGCCCGGGCCCAGGTCCACCTGGTCCTGGAGCTCGGGGTGGATGCCGGCGGCCACGGCAGGGCGGGCATCGAGCTGCTCGACGTCCTCGCGGCGACGCAGCACGTCGGTGACCACGAGGCGGGTCTCAGCCAGGTGCGGGGAGCAGGTCACGTAGGCGACCACTCCCCCGGGCGCGGCAGCGTCCAGCGCGGAGCCCAGCAGGTCCCTCTGCAGGGCGGCCAGCTGCCCGATGTCTCCCGGACTGCGGCGCCAGCGGGACTCCGGCCGGCGGCGCAGAGCGCCCAGCCCGGAGCAGGGCACGTCGGCCAGGACCCGGCTGAAGTGCTCCGGCATCTCACGACCGATGGTGGTGCCGTCGGCGGTGCGGGTGGTGATCTCACAGCCGGCCTCCTGCAGGGTGGCCACCGCACGATCGACCAGCTCGGTGCGGTGGGGCTGCACCTCGATCGCCAGGAGCTCTGCATCGCTGCCCGGGGTGAGCCCGCCCAGCAGGGCCGTCTTCCCCCCGGGACCGGCGCACAGGTCCAGCCACCGTGCGTGGCCGTCCTGCTCGGCGAGCACCAGCTCGTCGGCACCGAGACCGAGGGCCAGTGCCATCAGCTGGCTGCCCTCGTCCTGCACCGCAGCGCGGCCCTCCTTGACCGGGTCCATGCCGCCGGGATCCCCCGAGGGCCAGGTGGCCGCGAAGATGCTGAGATGCCCGCGGCCGGCCCCGTTGTCGATCATCTCGTCGAGATCGGTGAGGCCCGGCCGCATCACCAGGGACACGGCAGGAGCCTGGTTCTGGGCGTCCAGGAGCGCATCGATCTCGGCACGATCCCGGCCGTGACCGGCGAGGGCGTCGGTGAGGGCGCGCACCACCCAGGTGGGGTGGGAATGGACGACGGCGAGGTGACCGGCGGGGTCCTGCTCCCGATCGGGAGCGACCTGGGCGATCCACTCCTCGGCGGTGCGCTCGCCGACCCGGCGCAGCACGGCGTTGACGAAGCTGGCCGCCCCCGCACCCACTGCGGAGCGGGCCAGGGCCACGGTCTCGGAAGTAGCGGCATGGGGGGCGACGCTCATGTCCACCAGCTGGTAGGCGCCCAGGCGCATCACGTCCAGCACATCGCCGTCGACCTCGTCCAGGCCGCGGTCGATGCAGGCGGCGAGGATGGCGTCCAGCCGGCCCCGGGCACGCAGGGAGCCGTAGAACAGCTCGGTGGCGAAGGCGGCGTCCCTGCCGGAGAGGCGGTGCCGGCGCAGCAGGCGCGGCAGCACCAGGTTGGCGTAGGCGTCGTCCTCGCGCACGGCGGCCAGGGCCTCGTAGGCGACCTGGCGGGAACCGGTGGCGGTGCGGCTGCGCTCGGAGGGGCGGGAACTGGACCATCCCCGGCGCGGCCCGCCCTGCCCTCGAGAGCCGGAGCGCTCGCGGCCCTGCGCGTCCCGTCCGTGACGGGGGTGCTCGCCGCGTCCGTGCTCGTCCCGGCCACGGTCCTCACGGCGGCTCCGGCCATCGCGCCGGCCGCGCTCGTCTCGCCGGGGCCGATCATCGCGCCGGCCCCGGTCGTCGCGGCGCGGCCGGGAGGCGTCGTCCTGGGGGCTCATCGCTTCTCCTCGGGGGCATCGGTGTGGTCGTCGAACGCGGCGTGCTCGTCCAGAGCGGCACCGCGGGCCCAGTCCGCGCCCCTCATCGGACGCTTCCCTGCCGGTGCGAGCTGCGCTATCGCGAGGGGGTGGGTGCCGGTGCCCACCAGCAGGTGCCGCTTGGTGGCGTGCAGGGATCCCGGGGGCAGATCGGCCGGTGCCGCCGCGGGAGCCGCCTCCACCCCGAGCACCTTCATGCGGCTTCCCTGCCAGTGCGTCCACGCGCCGGGATCCGGGCTCATGCCTCGGATGTGCGCACTCACCTGGGCAGCGGGAAGAGTCCAGTCGATGCGCGCCTCGGCGGTCGAGAGCTTGGCGGCATGGGTGGCCGCCGCATCGTCCTGGGAGGTGAAGGCAGCGGAGCCGTCCTCGAGGGCGTCCATCGCCTCGCACAGCAGGGAGGCTCCCTCCTCGGCCATGCCCTCCAACAGCTGCCCGGCCGTCTCGTAGGCACCGATCGGGCGGCGGCGGGTGGCGATGACGTCGCCGGTGTCCAGCCCCTCGTCCAGGCGGAACACCGTCATCCCGGTCTCGTCGGCTCCTGCGAGGACCGCTCTCTGCGCCGGAGCGGCGCCCCGCCACTCGGGCAGCAGGGAGAAGTGCAGGTTCACCCAGCCGTGGGTGGGGATCTCGAGGACCGGCCCCGGGATCAGCGTGCCGTAGGCGACCACGGCGGCCGCATCGGGGGCGAGGTCCCGCAGCTGCTGCTGCACCTGCTCGTCCCGAAGGGACGACGGGGTGAGCACGGGGATCCCGGCCTCGAGGGCGAAGGCCTTCACCGGGCTGGGCGTGAGCCTTCGGCCCCGACCGGAGGGGGCATCGGCGCGCGTGAGCACGGCGATCACCTCGTGCCGGGAGTCCAGCAGGGCACGCAGGGAGGGAAGGGCTGTGGCGGGGGTCCCCGCGAAGATCAGACGCATGATCCCTCGAGTCTAAGTTCCGAACCTCCAGGTTCAGAACACCGACGGCGGGTCCAGACGGATCCGGAGGGATCCGGGAGCCTTGCGCGCGGAGCGGGAGGCGACACCGGCGCGCAGCGCATCGGCGAGCTCCCGGGAGCGCTGAGGCTCCAGGCGCAGCACCGCCCTGGCCCGACCGGGGGCATCGGGATCCCCGAGGTCGACGGGCCCGAACACGTCGGTGCCGTCGGGCAGCTCGACGGCCTCCAGGAAGGCGTGGCAGGCCTCGCGAGCCCCCACCACCTCGGCGGTGCGGGTGAAGGGCGGCAGGTCCAGTTCGCGCCGATCGGCCAGCACCCGGTCCCAGAACACCTCGGAGCGGTGCGCCACCAGGTGCCGGATGGCGGGCAGCGTGGAGGTGCCGACCACGAGCACCTCACCGCCGTCAACCGCGCTTCGCACCAGGGCGATCGCATTGCTCCAGCGGCGCACGGACTCCACATCTGCGTCGTAGGCGGCGCGGGCCAGCATGGCATCGGCGTCCAGCAGCAGGGCTGCGGCGTAGCGGCCCCGGGGGGCGGGCTCAGCACCGGGGGTGGCCACCACGATGCCCCGCTCGGGCACGTCCTGGTCCTCCAGTGGGCCGTGGGCGCCCCCGGCGATGCGCAGCGGCACCTCGGGGAACGCACGGCGCAGCTCCTCGGCGGTGCGGGTGGATCCGATCACCATGGCGCGCACCTCTGCGCGGTGGCACTCCGGGCACCGGTAGCCGTCCTCGCGGCGACCGCACACGCTGCACTGGAGGGGGCCGGTGCGGCCCGACAGCAGCAGGGGGCCGGCGCAGCGCGGGCAGCGGCAGCGGGTCCCGCAGAAGGTGCAGGCCACCGCGGGGACGTAGCCGGAACGAGGAACCTGCACCAGCACCGGCCCGTGCTGGATGCCGGTGCGGATCACGCGCAGGGCCTCCCTCGGCAGCCGTGACCGGCCGGAGGGGCCCTCACGGTCACGCAGGTACTCGTCCATCGCCACGATGCGGGGACGGAGCTGTGTCAGCGGGGCCGGTTCCGGGTCCAGGCGGGTGAGGTAGCCGCTGTCGGTGAGGGCGCGCAGGGGGACGGCATCGCTGGCGGCTAGGAACAGCAGCGCGCAGCGCTCCTGGTGGGAGCGGCACTGCAGGACGGTGCGCGTGTGCGGGTAGGGGGCGCGGGGCTCTTCGAGCAGGTCATCGGCGCTGTCCCAGCAGATCGCCAGCGCCAGGTTCCGCACCGGGGCGAAGGCGGCGGAGCGGTTGCCGAGCACCACCCGGGTGGCACCTCGCAGGATGCGGCGGAAGGTGCGGTAGCGCTTCTCGGGCCCCTCGGTGCCGGCAAGGATCTCGTGCGCGACCCCCCGCGCGGTCAGCTCGTGGCTGAGTCGCGCCACATCGCGCTGGTCGGGGGCGATGACCAGCGCGCCGCGGTCCTGGTCGAGGGCGGACACGGCATCGGCGGCCACTTCCGTCCAGGCGTCAGCAGGGTCCAGGGTGATGGTGGCGCGCGGCACGGGGCCCGTGGGCGCGCCCGCACGGGTCAGCAGCGCGGACAGCCCGCGGTAGCGGTCACCGGGGCGGGAGGGGCACGCCCCGTCCGGCTCCGTCGCTCCTGTCTCGGGCGCCTGCGTGCCCTCGGGTGGGTCCGCTTCCGCCGGCACCTGTGCTGCTTCCGCCTCCTCATCCGACCCCGCCTCCGATTCCTCGGCGGCGCGATCGTTCTTCTCGGCGCGGGCGTGCCGGGGAGGCAGCGCTAGCCGCAGCACGTCACCGACGGTGCCGGCGCAGCGCGTGGCGACCTCCTCGCACACGCGCATCATCGCAGCGGGGACCACGATGTCGTCGGAGACCAGTCGGGTGAGCGGTGCCAGGGGTCGGTCCGTGGTGGGCCGGGCGGTGCGCTGCAGCACGATCCCCTCGGTGTCCCGTCCCGAGAAGCGCACCCGCACCCGCATGCCCGGGCTGGCCGCCGCCGTGGCTGGGGTGACGGCGTACTCGAAGGGCCGGTCCAGATGGGGCAGCACGCCGATCAGGCGCACGCTCGCCACCGGGTTCTCCTCGACCACCTCG
>NZ_JALXKT010000099.1:0-5517 GCF_025144775.1 Brachybacterium sp. p3-SID957
CGAAGAGCCAAATTGAGTCCAGTACAATATTGTTGTCACGATGTCGAGGAGGCATCGAGGAGGCATACCGATGAACCCCATCCGCTACCACGATGACGTCGAGGTCCCCGTCGAGAACGAGGCCGAGATCTCCCAGCGAATCGTCGAACGAATGGCCGCCACCCAGGCGGAGAACGCCGACCGTCACCGCCACGCCCACCGCGACGCGCACGCCAAGAGCCACGCGATCATCACCGGGCAACTCACCGTCCACGACGACCTGCCGCACGAGCTCGCGCAGGGCATCTTCGCCACCCCCGGCACCCACGAGGTCGTCGCCCGCCTCTCGTCGGCACCCGGCGACATCCACTCCGACGAGATCCCTGCCCCGCGGGGTTTCGCGCTCAAGATCATCGGCGTGGAGGGCGAGCGCCTGTCCCCCGACCTCGGTGGCGCCAACCAGGACTTCCTCATGGTGAACTTCCCAACGCTCGCGTTCGGCACCGTGACCAAGTACGAGGACATGCTCGACATCCTCGAGAAGAACGCGAGCAACCCGGCCGCCGCGCAGAAGGCGGTCTCCGCCGCCGCCCGGGGCATCGCCTCGATCACCGAGAAACTCGGTCGCACCCCCGGCGCGACCGTCCAGGGCCTCGCGAACGACTACTCCCACATACTCGGTGAGACCTTCTACACCCAGGCCGCGATCCGTTACGGCGACCACGTCGCCAAGATGTCCCTCGCGCCGACCGGGGAGGTCGCCGAGCTCACCGGCGTCGACGTCGGCGACGACTTCGACGCGATGCGTACCGCGGTCGTCCGCCACTTCATGACCAAGGGCGCGACGTACGAGCTGCGGGCGCAGCTGTGCACCGACCTGAAGACCATGCCCGTCGAGGACGCCGCCGTGCTCTGGGACGAGGACCGTTCCCCGTTCCGCACCGTCGCGACCGTCCGGTTCGACCGGCAGGACGTGTTCACCCCCGAACGTCGCGTCGCCGGTGACGACCGGCTCGCGTTCAACCCGTGGAACGGCGTCGAGGCGCACCGGCCGCTCGGGTCGATCATGCGCGTGCGCAAGCTCGCCTACGAGTCGTCCTCGCGGCAGCGGCACGACCTCAACGCCGTGGCCCGCCGGGAGCCGGACTCCCTCGCCGACCTCACCGCCTGACCCCTCACCCCCTTGGAGGACCCCATGAACGAGAAGCTGACGTCCGAACAGACCCGCATCGACCCGCGCCTCTCGGAGGAGAGCCGCATGGAGGAGTTCCGCCGCGTGGTCAAGGAGGTCGCGGCCGACGCGCCGACGATCTCCCAGATCGCGATCAACTCCCTGCTCACCGACAAGAACCCGCTCCACGAGGGCACGTACGAGTCGGCCGGCCGGGCCGGTGCCCGCTCCGGCAACGTGTCCGAGCTGACCGCCATCGCCGACCTCAGGCCCGGCGGCGCCGACCGGCTGCGCCGCATCTTCGGCCTCACCGGCGGCGACTTCGACGGCGCCAAGCGCGTCTCGACGCTGCACAACATGCGGTTCGTGTTCCTCGACGACGACACGCGTGTGCTGTTCGCCACGGCCTACGACGGCGACTGGGACACCTACATCGACGACTTCGCGACGAAGATCCCCGAGCTCATGGACCTGTTGTTCGCCAACGTCGAGGGCTGGCCGGGGATCGACTCCCCGAAGGTCAAGGACTTCATCGCCGACCACCAGATCGACGCCGCCGCGTGGTTCGTCGCGAACCCGCAGGTGACGGTCGTGGACGTGCGCCGGTACCAGCGCATGGAGCAGGCCCTGGACACGTTCTTCGACGCGATGGCGGCGAACACCGCGATGGACGCGACGACCCGGGAGGCCCTGTCGGCGCTGTCGGACGCGGTGGCGACGCCGCAGGGGGTGGACTACTGATGCCGTTCGAGCACCTCAGGGAGCTGCGCAAGCGGTTCCGTCGGGAGAGCGTCACGCTGCAGCTCGACGACATCCAGTCCCTCATCCTGCGGTCGCGGCCCGAGCCCTACGTCGGGATCCACGCGGGGTTGCGGGTCGACACCCCCGAGGGGGGTCGTGCCCTGCTGGGGCGGCTCGTCGAGTACGTCCCCTCGGCGCAGGACTGGACCGCGGACATGCACGCGTGGACGGGGGTGGCGATCAGCCACGCCGGCCTCAAGGCGATGGGCCTGCCGGAGGAATCCCTCGCGAGTTTCCCGCTGCCGTTCCGGCAGGGCATGGCGGCCCGCGCGGGCCAGCTCATGGACACGGGCGAGAACGCCCCGGAGACGTGGGAGGAGTTCTACAAGGACGACTCCCTGCACGTCGCGGTGACGATCTACGCCGACTCGGAGGAGTCCCTGGCGGACGCCGTGGAGAAGGCTCTGGGGTACCTGGAGGAGATCGACGGGGTCACCCTGCTCGGCACGCACGCGTTCGGGGCGCCGGATGCGGCCAACCCGTTCGGCTACCACGACTCGCTCAGCCAGCCGCTCGTCGCGGGCGCCGGCGTCGACGCCCTCCCGGGGCAGGAGCGGGCCATCGCGGCGGGCGAGTTCATCCTCGGGGAGGACAGCGAGACGGGTTCGCCCGTCGCCATGCCCTCGCCGGACGTGCTGGGTCGTAACGGCTCGTTCGTCGTGCTCCGCAAGTACGACAGCCGTGTCGGCGCCTGGAACGACTTCCTCCGCGAGCACGCGGAGGAGGACACGCAGGAGTCCCGCGACGCCCTCGGCGCGAAGCTCGTCGGCCGGTGGCGGTCGGGGGCGCCGCTCGTCCTCTCCCCCGAGAAGGACGACGTCGACCTCGGCATGGATCAGTCCCGCAACGACGACTTCGACTACTCCGACGACCGCCGCGGCCTCATGTGCCCCCACTCGGCGCACGTGCGCCGCATGAACCCGCGCGGCAGCGAGCTGACGATCCTCACGGACGAGAACATCCACCGGATCATCCGCCGCTCCTCGACGTTCGGCCCCGAATGGGACCCCGACCTCACCGCCGCCGACGACAAGGACGACGAGCGCGGCCTGTTCTTCATCTTCATCAGCGCCCGCGCCTACGACACGGTCGAGTTCCTCCAGCAGGAGTGGATCAACCGCGGCAACTTCGTCGACCTCGGCACCGAACGCGACCCCGTCGTCGGACTCCACGAGGAACCGGGCCGGTTCACCATCCCCGACCGCCCCGTCCGCAAGCGCGTCGACGGCGTGACCACGTTCAACCGCCTCCGCGGCGGCGAATACATGTTCATGCCCTCCCTCACCGCCCTCCGCTGGATCGCCGACGCGGGCTGGGAGAGCTGACCAGGCCGGCGGATCGAGACCGGCGCTCGCCCGGTCGTCCGCACCGGCGATGAGCGAGAGGCCCCCTCCCAACCCGGGAGGGGGCCTCTCGAGTCGGAACGCCGTGGCTCTGGGGCCGTCCGCGCCCTCGGACCTCACGAGGGCGAGCACGCGCTCGACGCGCTCAGCCGTGTCGATGGCCCCCTGCCCCTTCCTCCTCTCCCCCTTTCCCGATGACGTCATCCGGGGGGCGGGGGTCAGGTGGTCGCGAGTTCCAGGACCTGGGCGGCGACCTCGCGCGCGGCGGGGACGGCGGACTCGACGAAGGAGGTGCGGGTGCGGCGTTCGACGAGGTCCTCCACCGTGAGGGCGCCCTCCGCCAGCACGCCGAAGAGCATCTCCGCACCGGTGTAGGCGACGCCCTCGGCGACGGGGCCCGCGAACCGGGGGTACCGACGGCCCAACTCCGCGACACGACCGGCCTCGGTGCCGTAACGGCGCACGAGACGGGTCGGTTCCTCGAGACGGGCCAGCACCTCCCGCGGCGCCGCGCCCACGAGCGGGAGCGTCCTCGTCCGGCACTCCCGGTCCGTCCCGAGACGACGGCAGGCGGCGTCCACGGCGTCCTCGGCCATCGTGCGATAGGTCGTGAGCTTGCCCCCGGCGATCGTCAGGGGCCGGCCAGGTTCGTCGATGAGCAGGTGCCGTCGGGACACGTCGGCGGTCGCGCCCGCCTCGACGAGTGCGCGCTCCGCGCCCTCCGACAGATCCCCCGACGCGCCGTGCTCGCGCCTCTCCCCGAACCCGTGCCTCCCGATCCGCCTCTTCGTCCCTCCCGTCGACCCGCCCGACGGAGTCGGCAGCACCAACGGCCGCAGCCCGGCGAACCGGCCCACCACGTCCTGCCTGGTCAGGGGGCGCTCCAGCGCGCGGTTGATCGTGGCGAGGAGGAAGTCCTCGTCGGATTCCGGCACCGGCGGAGCGATGCCGTCGACCCCGGGAGCGGCGTCGTCGGTGAGGCCGACGAGCACGAGGCCGTCGCTCTGTGGCAGAGCGAACACGAACCGGCCGAAGTGACCCGGCACCGGCGCGGTGAACACGGCGCTGGGACACCCGAGCGCCTCGGCCCGCACGACCAGGTGGGATCCGCGGCTCGGCGAGATCCGCAACGACGGGTCGTGTTCACCGGCCCACACGCCGGTCGCCGAGACGACCGTGCCCCGAGCCTCGACGCTCTCGCCCGTCGTCTCGTCCGTGAGGGTGAGTCGGTCCTCACGCAGGTCGGTCGCGGCGCACCGGGTGAGGACGTCCGCGCCGTGCGCCGCGGCGGTGCGGGCCAGCGCGATCACGAGGCGGGCGTCGTCCTCGAGCTGACCGTCGGTGTAGTAGACGGCACCGCGCAAGGGCCCTACCCCCGGATCTTGGACACGGGGTGTGATTACGCAGCCGTCGGCAGCGTAGCGGTGTTGCCGGTCTCGTAGAGGACCGGCGGGACGTAGCGGCACCACGAATGGCGTCGCTTGGTGTTGTAGCGGACGAGCCACCTGAAGACCTGCCGGCGGCAGACCAGTTCGTTGCTCCAGCAGGCGGCGTCTTGGAGAACCTCGCGCTTCATGGTGGCGTTGAACGACTCGGCCAACGCGTTGTCCGCGCTGGACCCGACGGCGCCCATGGACTGGGTGACGCCGAGCTTGCGACAGAGCTTGGCGTAGTCCTTCGAGCAGTAGACCGACCCGTGGTCGCTGTGAAATACGCTGCCCTTGAGGGTGCCCCGGGTTGCGGCGGCGGCCTTCAACGCGTCCTCGACGAGCTCGGTACGCATGTGGTCAGCGATGGCCCACCCGACAAGCCGACGGCTGTAGCAGTCGATCACGGTCGCCAGGTAGAGGTTCGTGCCGTCGGCGATCGGCAGATAGGTGATGTCGCCGACGTAGCGCAGCCCTGGCGCCGGGGCGGTGAAGTCGCGCTTGACCAGGTCGGGGTACTTCTGGCCAGACGGTTCGGGGATCGTGGTCCGCACCCGCCGCTTCTTCACATAGCCCCGGATTCCTTGCAGCCGCATCACCCTGGCGACGCGCTTGTGGTTTACCCGCTCACCGGCAGGCGCGCTGTCGTTGAGCTCGGCGGTGATCCGTGGCGCACCCTGGGTGTTGTCCTCGGCATGGACAGCCCTGATCCGCTCTGCCAGCGCCGCGTCGTCAGCTGCCCTGGCTTCTCGGGCCGGGGCAGCCTTGAGCCAGGCGTAGTAGGACGAGCGCTCGA